>NZ_OY782757.1:2415000-2715000 GCF_963678185.1 uncultured Tolumonas sp. | reverse complement strand
CGTGGAGTTGCAAGGTGATGAAAGCGCCCAACAGGCGACTATCGCTTACCTGCAACAGCAACAGATCGACGTCGAGGTATTAGGTTATGTTCACCAGCATGCATGAGTTGTTGTTACTGGCGCTGGGTGAAACGCTGTGGATGGTGTTCGCTTCTGCGCTGTTCGGCACCATTTTAGGTGTGCCATTGGGGATTGCTCTGCATATCACCAAACCGGGACAAATTGCCGCGCGTCCGCTCTTAAACAAAGTATTGGGTACGGTAGTGAACGTGGGCCGTTCTGTGCCATTCATCATCTTGTTGGTGGCGATCATTCCGCTGACTCGCCTGATCATCGGTACCAGTATCGGTACCAACGCGGCGATTGTACCGCTGGCCATTGGTGCGATCCCGTTTCTGGCGCGTCTGGTGGAGGGCGCGTTGATGGAAATTCCGGCCGGTTTGATTGAAGCGGCACAAGCGATGGGTGCCACACATCGTCAGATCATCCGCAAAGTGATGTTACCGGAAGCACTGCCCGGCATTTTAAACGCCGTGGTGATCACGCTGGTTGCACTGGTGAACTACTCGGCGATGGCCGGTGCCATCGGTGGTGGTGGTTTGGGTGACGTCGGTATCCGTTATGGTTACCAGCGCTTTGATCCAGCCATTATGCTGATCACCGTCGCTATCTTGGTTATTTTGGTACAACTGATCCAAAGCATTGGTGAACGCTTAGTCAAACGTGTTGATCACCGCTAAAAACGAATATTGGAAAAAGTAAACACGCTGTTGCCGATGGTGGCGCAGTCATCATGAAAACAAGGAGTCAACCATGAATTTATTCAGCAAAGCGATTTTAAGTGCCGCCATTATCGGGATCGCATTAACCGGTTGTGGTGAGAAAAAAGATAACCACCTGAAAGTGGGCGCCATTGCCGGTGCAGAAACACAGGTTGCGGAAGAAGCGGCTAAAATCGCCAAAGAAAAATTTGGTCTGGAAGTGGAAATCGTACAGTTCAGTGATTTTGCCACACCAAACGTAGCGCTGAATGATGGTAGCATCGATGTGAATGCGTTCCAGCATAAACCATATCTGGACTCGCAGATTAAAGATCGTGGCTTCAAACTGGTGGCAGTGGGTAACACTTTTGTTTACCCAATCGCTGGCTACTCTAAGAAAATCAAAGCGGTTAGCGAGCTAAAAGAAGGCTCACAGATCGCCGTACCAAATGACCCAACTAACCTGGGCCGTTCATTGCTGTTGCTGCAAAAACAGGGGCTGCTGAAACTGAAAGATGGTGCTGGTTTGTCTGCCACTGTGCTGGATATCGTAGAAAATCCAAAAAAAGTGAAGATTGTTGAATTGGAAGCAGCTCAGCTGCCACGCGCACTGGAAGATGTGGATCTGGCGATCATCAACACTGTGTATGCCTCTCAGGTTAACCTGCAGCCAACCCGTGACGGTCTGTTTGTCGAAGACAAAGACTCACCTTACGTGAACCTGATCGTGGCGCGTGAAAACAACCAGAACGACGAAAAAGTGAAGAACTTCGTGAAATCTTACCAAGATGAAGCGGTGTTCAAGAAAGCTACTACACTGTTTAACGGTGGCGTAGTAAAAGGCTGGTAATTCTACCTTCGCTTACTACACACAACGGCCGGCATTTGTCGGCCGTTTTTATTTTCTGCCATTCTTGTCTCCCTCTCCTGTATGCAATAGCTAAAAGTTACATATAATCCTTATAAACCCATTGCGCACAACTTATTATGACCGCTGAAAAATCGTCTGATCTGTTATTACTGGATAACCAGCTTTGTTTTGCGCTCTACAGCGCCAGCAATGCCATTGTGCGCGCTTATCGCCCCTTACTGGAGCGACTCGACCTGACGTATCCGCAATATCTGGTGATGCTGGTGTTATGGCAACAAGATGGCGTCAGCGTAAAACAACTGGGCGAGCAGCTTTTTCTAGATTCTGGCACTCTCACACCATTGTTGAAACGGATGGATACAAAAGGATTAGTGCGGCGGGAACGCAGTGAGCAGGATGAACGCGTGCGCGTATTAACGCTGACAGAGCAAGGCAAAACCTTAAAAAAACAGGCCGCAGACATTCCGCTAAGAATGCGCGACCAGTTGCAAATATCCGATAACCAACTGCAAGTGCTGAAGACCCACTGCGAACAGGTACAACAGCAGCTGCATGAACAGGATAGTTAGTCTTTTTGCGGGAATTGCATATCCTGATAACGAACAAACTTCGTTTTGTTTTTCAGCTTATAGCCCAGCCATAGCAGGAAGAAGATCGGAATGCCGATATAAGTAGCCGACGCACCTTTCCAATCGATAGTTTGCGCAGTAAACGCACTGTAATCTTGCCCCAGCGTCACCAGCAGGCACAGTAAGAATGCCAGCAATGGGCCGAACGGGAAAAACAGGGCGCGATACGGCAACTGGTGTAATTCACCACCCTGTAGCAGATAACCCTTACGGAAACGGTAATGACAAACGGCAATGCCCAGCCAGGCGATAAATCCACTCATGCCCGACGCGCTCATCAGCCACATGTAAACCGCCTGATCGCCAAACAGCGAAGTCAGGAAACACAACATGGCCACCAGCGTGGTCGCGATTAAGGCATTCACAGGCACGCCGTTACGGCTCAAACCAGCCAGCCATTTCGGCGCCATGCCATTACATGCCATGGTATAAAGCATGCGTGTAGAGGCGTACATGCCTGAATTACCAGCGGATAAAATCGCCGTCAAAATGACACTATTCATCACCGCCGCCGCTAACGCCAGACCGGCACGATCGAACACCAACGTGAACGGGCTGGCACTGATATCCGTGACATCATTTTTCAGCAATTGCGGATCGTTATACGGCAGCAACACACCAATAATGAAGATCGCAAACACATAAAATAGCAGGATACGCCAGAATACCTGTCGTACTGCACGCGGAATATTCTTGCCTGGATTTTCTGATTCACCGGCCGCCACACCGATAAGCTCAGTGCCCTGAAACGAGAATCCGGCGATCATGGCAACACTCAACAAGGCAGGGAAACCGCCGACAAATGGCGCATCGCCAGTGCTCAGATTGCTCCAGCCAGGATGCGAATCACCGTGCATGATGCCAAACACCATCAGCATGCCGATGCCAATAAAGGCAATGACGGTCACGACTTTGATCAGCGAACACCAGAATTCCGCTTCACCAAAGCCTTTCACGGTAAAGCCGTTCAACGCCACGATGATCGCCAGAAAGCCTGCGCTCCAGATATAACCCGGCACTTCTGGAAACCAGTATTTCATGATGATCGCGGAAGCGGCTAATTCCACTGCCACGGTGATCGCCCAGTTGTACCAATAATTCCAACCCTGCGCGAAACCAAATGCCGGATCAACAAAATGGCTACCATACGCCGCAAAGGAACCGGAAACCGGCATATACGCCGCCATTTCACCCAGACTGGTCATCAGGAAATAGACCATCAAACCAATTAATAAATACGCTAACAGCGCGCCACCTGGCCCGGCATTGGCAATCGTTGCACCAGAAGCAACAAATAATCCCGTACCGATCGAACCACCAATGGCGATCATACTGAGATGCCGTGACTGCAATTTTCGTTGCAAACTCGGCGTGTGTGCAGAGGTTGTCATAACCCTTTCCCTTCTTCTGTTTCCGCTGTTTTCCCTGCTTACTGTGTTTTTTTCGCACAGCAGCTTAAAAGGCCGCTAGAAATACGCAGCAAAGCGGGTTTTGGCAAGGTTTTTTTAGAGGGAAAGTTCAAATTTCTGGTATAAAAAACCAGCAATATTTAGTTTATTGAAATAAAACTTCAATTAGAGTGAATGAAATAGCAGTCTATATGCATGAACCACCATTTTATCCAATGGTGGCTGCATAACTATTAAAACTAAACCAGCAACACCTGAATGCCACGCTGTTCCAGTGCAGCTTGATCGGCCTCGCTGATACCGTGATCGGTGATAACAATATCGATCTTGTCGATTGGCACCACCACGTTGGGAGTCTTGCGGCCAAATTTGCTGGAATCCGTAACTACGATGATTTGTTTCGCCGCCTGACACATGGCCTGACTCACCTGATACGCTTCAATAAAGGTGGTGGTGCCCTGTTCAATATCAAAACCATCGGCACCGATAAATAGCTTATCAAAGGTAAAGGCACGGAACGCCTGTTCAGCCAGCCCGCCATGAAACGAGGCGGAACGTTTGCGGTAAGTGCCGCCCGGCATCAACAAATTCATATTACTGTCGCGCGCTACGGCTTCATTCATAATATGCAGACTGTTGGTCATCACGGTTAAGGCAACACGTTCCACCAGCCATGGCACCATTTGCAGCGTGGTGCTGCCGTTATCCAGAATGATAGATTCACCATCGTGCACCAGCGAGGCAGCTTTGGCACCGATCCGCTGTTTGATGCTTTGATTGAGCGCGGTTTTTTCATCAATGGTGCGATCTTCCGCGATCGGTTGTGAAATGGCTTCAGCACCACCATAACGACGCGTTACCAAATGAGCCAATTCTAAATGACGTAAATCGCTGCGGATGGTGGCACCGGTAATATTAAAGTGGGTAGCCAGATCATTGACTGACGTTCTGCCTTGTTCCCGCAGATAACGAACTAACATTTCCCGACGAACTTCAACGCTCATATCAGACTCTCTATGCCAATCTATTACGAATAAGATACATGGAGATTTTCAAAACGAAAGAATTAAAATAATTTCATTATCATTTTGTTGATAGCGCGCAAGATACCGCTTCACGTACTGAGGGTTCTAGCCCAGAAATCATGCGTTCAGATAAGGGGATACGAGCATGGATCAACGCAGATAATGGCGTCGGACGCGCAAAAATAGTCACACCTTTCATAATGCTGGCATCAACAATCAGGCCATTGGTGTCGTGAGCTAACACTACTAAAGTTTTTGGTTTCCAGCGTGACGATGTTTTGCCGATTTTCACTGTACCTTTCAAACTCATGTTTTGTAGCATGCGATTAAAGGCGCGCATCTGCAAGAAACCGGTCGCAATCTGTAAAGACCAGGCAAAACCTGCACAAATTATCAACGCATAGGTCGGATCCATTTTTCACCTCGTAACTGGAAAAAAGGCAGTGTAAAAACACTGCCAAACATAACAGGCATCCTCAGGAGCTAAACCGGGACCCTATTTACCCTGAACTTCATCAAATTTAGAACATCACTTGCCCGCCAGTGATATTGATCATCTGGCCAGTGCAGTAGCTGGCCTCATCACTGGCGTAAAATTTCAGTACATTCAATACGTCTTGATAATCACAGCCGCGTTTTAATGGCACTTTATCGATATAGGTCTGTTCCACCTGATCTTCCGGAATACCTAATTTCTTCGCATATTGTGGCAGCAGCGATTGGAACATCGGGCTTTTCAGCAAATTACCCAGCATCAGGGAATGTACGGTAATGTTGTGTTCCGCCAGATCTAACGCCAGTGACTGGGTTAAGCCGACGCCACCAAACTTAGCCGCGGAATAACCGGAATTGTGTTTTGAGCCGACTTTACCGGATTTGGAATTGATCTGAATAATGCGGCCACTGTTTTGTTTGATCATGACTTTGGAAACCGCACGGGCACACAGGAAATAGCCGGTCAGATTGACGTCGATGGAGCGTTTCCACGCATCCAGTGAGAACACATCAATCTTCGCCGCCTGCGCCACACCGGCGTTATAAACCATGAGATCGATACGGCCAAATCGTTCGGCGACCGCACCGACCATACGTTCTACATCCGCTTCATCGGTGGAATTCGCCTGCACAGCCATGACATTCTCTTGGCCAAACTGTTCGGCGATGGTGGCCGCAGATTCTTCTGCACTTGCACCATCCAGATCGGCGACCGCCACCTTGTATCCGGCATCCGCTAAGCCACTGCTCAGGAACGCGCCCAGGTTACGGCCACCGCCAACTACCAATGCCACTTTTGACATGTTAATCTCCTAATTGCTAGTCTCGCTCCCCCCTGCAACGAGCGCCAACTCATATGTTGCAGAGGGGGCAGTGAGTTTTAATTATTCGGTTTTAAAGATAAGTTCTGTTCCCAGCGCCAGTTCATCAGGGCATGTCCCTTTTACATGTACGGTGCCAGGGTATTCAGCGACACTGCCGCCATCAAATCGGATCGTAATGTGTCCGAGTTCGCCCAGGTTTTGGTTGACCACATCGCCGACCGCGGTGATGGGATAAGACACGGCACCCAACACGAACTGACCACCAACGCTGATCTCGCCAGTTAACGCTGCGGCCGGGTGAATGAAGCAGTAATCTGCAACATCGGCTGGGGCATTATCGTTAAACAGGATCATCATCTTGTCGCTCAGGGCATCTGCCGCATACTCACCGATCTGAGTTACTTGGGTACGGTACAACATAGTCATTTCAAGCCTCGACTGTTATTACTGATAGATAAAGAACGATACAAACCACGCCAGCAGGACGGTCGGTGCACCGGTTAAGAACCGGGAGTAAAGCACAGACGGTACGCCGATCTGAACGGTTTTTGGTTTCGCTTCGGCCAGACTCAAACCCACTGGGATAAAGTCACACGCCGCTTGTGCGTTGATAGCAAACAGAGCAGGTAAGGCCAGCTGCGGTGGAATGTTACCCATACCGATCTGTGTGCCCACCAAAACCCCGATAACTTGCGCGATAACCGCACCTGGGCCAAGGAACGGCGACAGGAATGGGAATGAACAAATTAACGCCAGCGTGATCAAACCAAATGGGCTTTTCGCTAACGGGATCAGCGCATGCGCAATCACATCACCGACACCAGATGCAATGATGACACCGATCAGCATCGAAACGAACGCCATAAACGGCAGAATAGATTTCAACACGGTATCGATGGTTTCACGACCAGCTTGGAAGAAGGTCGCCATGACGGAGCCCATGCCGATCCCGATCTTCGCCAGTAAACCATCACTCTGTTCGCTCAATTTTTTCGAGCTGTCATACTGACGATGTTCACTGTGTTGTTCTGCCGCAGGAGCTACAGATCGAGCCGGCGCCACACCGCCATGCGCTTGCAACTGAATATCGGTTGGGCGAACACCCGATACATAAATGTCTTCGACAATGTAATCGGCCATCGGGCCACTTTTACCGGTGGAGTGAATATTGACCGTTGGAATACGCTTTTTCGGGTACAAACCACAGCGTAAGGTGCCACCACAATCGATGATCGCGACTGCCGTTTCCGTATCTGGTACCGATGATTTAAACCCATCGATTGCTTCCATGCCAGTCAGTTCCACCATCCGATCCACGATGTCAGGGCGTGTACCGGCCGTGATATACAGGATCTTTTTATTCTTATCGACCGGGATAGTCAGCGGGCCGCCCCAGCCACCATTGCCTTTGGTGATATACAATGCATTTTCCATGATGTCTGCTCCTGAACCTGATTAGTTAGCGTGCATATGCACTTCGGTGCTAAGACGAATGTTCTGTTGTTTCTCTACAAACGCGGTGGTGAAGTCAGTGACCCAGCCACGGAAGAAGTTAGAAACCATGCCGACAAACAAATAACTGATCGCCAGTGGTGCCAGTGGCAGGTGCAATGTGGTTAAACCATTGGCAATGCCCAAGTACACAAACAACTCACCAGGGTTGATGTGGGGGAACAGACCATTCATGGAATGGCAGCTGTAAGAAGCGGCGGCATAATATGACGGTTTATAACGTTCGGGTAAGAAGCGACCCAGACTCAAAGTCATTGGGTTCATGAACACGAATGTGCCCACAACTGGCAGCACCAGATAACGGGTAAACGGGTTGCCTGCACATTTTTGTGCCAGACGTTCCACACGTTCCTGACCGATAAAACGGATCAGCGCGTTCATGGCCACCATCAGTGAGATCAACAGCGGGAGAATGCCAGTGACCATACTGACAAACACCTCGCCTCCTTTCTGGAATAGTCCGATAAACCATTCCGCTGCATGAATTACTAAATCCATGACGTATTCCTCAATTTGATTCCATCGTTGTTGAAGAAGCACAGACATTCCTGAGGGAAAGATGTGCCGTTCATTACAAGCCCTAAGACTAATTACTGCTGCTCACGTAGCTCGTATATTTATATTTTCACAATGAACGAATAATTTCCTATTTTGATTTTCACATTGTGATGCAAGTGGCATTTTTAGTTTGAAAGGTGTTGCTATCAAAACTCATTCGGTACCCAATAATTGTGATGAAAATGGCTTTTTCATTTCTAAACGATCACAAAAGCCAAATTAAAGCCTCGAAAGAGGCTCAATACTTGTGAAAAATTAATCTTGGTGCGGGAAATTAGGTGTAAGAAATGAAAAAAGAATGCTTTATTTTAACTCGACATGAAAAACACAAATGAAAATAAACTTTCAAAATGAAATTTTATTTTTTATCTGTAAATAACGCACTCCGATTTGCTCCTGCTACCCGCCTCTTGCTAATATCTGGATAAATGCACAGTATCAGAGGTCTTAATGGAACTCTCTGCAGTCTCGATTTCCATGTTGAAAGGTGTTGGCAGCAAGTTGGCGGAAAAGTTGACGCATCTACGGCTGCATACTGTGCAGGATCTGCTCTTTCATCTGCCACTCCGTTATGAAGATCGCACCCGTCTCTATGCAATCGCGGAATTAAGTGCCGATCATTCCTGCACTACCGAAGGTGTGATCCAAAGTTGTGATGTGCAGATGGGCAAACGGAGAATGTTGCTGTGTCGGATCAGTGACGGCAATGGCTCAGTGACGCTGCGTTTCTTCCATTTCACCGCCGGACAGAAAAATGCACTGGCCGTCGGTCGACGCATCCGTTGTTTTGGCGAGATCAAACGCGGGCTGCATGGCTTTGAGATCGTGCACCCGGAATACAAACTGCTGGATGATGATGCGCCGTTAGACACCAATGCCACTTTGACCGCGGTATACCCGACTACTGAAGGCTTGCGTCAGGCGTCATTGCGTAACCTGACCGATCAGGCGCTGCAACTGCTGAAAGAAAATGGCGTCAAAGAGCTGTTACCGGATGGGTTATATCCACGCCAACTCAGCCTCGCTGATGCCCTGCTGTTGCTGCATCGCCCGCCTCCGGATATTTCGCTGGCACAGTTAGAAAATGGCCAGCATCCGGCCCAGCAACGGCTGGCGCTGGAAGAGCTGATCGCGCATCACCTGACCGTCTTACAACTGCGTTACAGCACGCAACAGCATCAGGCGCGCGCCTTACCCACCGATTGTTCGTTGTGCGAACAACTGCTCGCCCGTTTGCCGTTTAAACCGACCGGAGCCCAACAGCGTGTAGGCCTGGAAATCAGCCAAGATCTGACCAAACCCTACCCCATGATGCGACTGGTACAAGGCGATGTCGGCTCGGGTAAAACACTGGTCGCCGCGCTGGCCGCGCTACAGGTGATCGCGCATGGCGGGCAAGTGGTGCTGATGGCGCCAACGGAATTGCTGGCCGAACAACACGCCAATAATTTCAGTAACTGGCTCACCCCATTGGGTATTGAAACCGGCTGGCTCGCCGGCAAAGTGAAAGGCAAAGCGCGTGAAAAGCAGCTGGAAGCTATTCGTAGTGGACAAGTCAAAATGGTGGTCGGCACGCATGCCGTGTTCCAAGAACAGGTCGAATTTCAGCAACTGCTGCTGGTGATTGTCGATGAACAGCATCGCTTTGGTGTGCATCAACGTTTGGCCTTACGTGAAAAAGGCGCGCAGGATGGCATTTATCCGCACCAGCTGATCATGACGGCCACTCCCATTCCTCGCACACTGGCCATGACCGTATATGCCGATCTGGACACCTCGATCATTGATGAACTGCCGCCCGGCCGCACTCCGATCACCACCGTTGCCCTACCCGATACCCGCCGCGAAATGGTGATCGAACGGGTGCGGCAAGCGTGCATTGAAGGGCGACAGGCGTATTGGGTCTGCACCTTAATTGAAGAGTCGGAAGTGCTGGAGTGTCAGGCAGCAGAAAATACCGCGGAAGATCTGCAGCATCTGTTGCCGGAATTACACATTGGCTTAGTACATGGCCGCATGAAACCGGTAGAAAAACAGCGCGTGATGCAGGAATTCAAAGAAGGTATTTTGCATCTGTTGGTGGCCACCACCGTGATTGAAGTCGGTGTTGATGTGCCAAACGCGAGTCTGATGATCATCGAAAACCCTGAACGGCTAGGTTTGGCACAATTACACCAGTTACGCGGGCGCGTTGGTCGTGGTTCCGTCGCATCGCATTGTGTGCTGCTTTATCATGCGCCACTCTCAAAAACCGCACAGCAACGCCTAGCCGTATTGCGCGACAGCAACGATGGTTTTGTCATTGCACAGAAAGATTTAGAGTTGCGCGGCCCCGGTGAAATGCTCGGCGCCAAACAAACCGGCCTTGCCGATTTGAAGATTGCCGATCTGGTGCGTGATCAGGCGTTAATCCCGCAAGTGCAGCAGTTGGCACAACGAATTTTCCAGCAATACCCTGCTTGCGTCACACCGCTGATCCGTCGCTGGTTCGGTGAACGCGATGATTATTCTCAAGCCTGATGCCATCCGTTACACTGAAGGTCAAATTTGCCTTAATTGTGTGTTCTGAATGGCTTTTTTCATGCATCGTGCTTTTCGCTGGTTTCTGTATACCGTTCTGGTGCTGGTAGCGGCTATCTGGTTAACGCTGGGCCTGCTCAAACCGGAACATCTGAAAGGCCCCTTTGTCGCTTGGGTACAACAGCAGACCGGCCTGCCGCTGGAGATCGGTAAACTCAATTACAATCCACTGTTCCCAAATGTAGTGCTGGCAGAAAATGTCACCCTCGGCCCGGATCTCAAAGCCGATAAAGTCTATCTGGAAATTGCCAGTGGCTCGTGGTGGCAACGCCAGTTGCATATCGCGCATCTGGATATCATTCACCCACAAATTAAATGGCAACCCGGCCTCAATCTGCCGCAGCCGCTGCGTCAATTACAGATCGATGATCTGACCATTGATAAGATGAAACTGAGCTGGAATAACGGTTCATTGGAGGGTGGCAGTCTGCACCTCACTAACTGGCAACCGATCCGCGATGGCGAAGTACTACCGTTTGCCGATGTCAAATTTGACGCCAGTGTCGATCGATTACAACTCGACACCTTAATACTGGGACGAACCCGCGCCCAGGGCACACAATCAGGCCGAATCATCACAATCAACGATCTGGAAAGTGACCTGTTCCATGGTGGCATGGCCGCCAAACTGAGCTGGGATCTGAACCGCAATCAGCTCGATTTTCAGGAACTAGCCCTCGCTAACTGGCAGTTAGATCTACAAACGCTGCCCATTGCAGCGATAGTTCTCCCTCATATCACCGCCGAAGAAATCACACTGGAAAATATCAGCGTCATTGATCTGAGCAAACACTTTGCGCTGAATCAGGCCACCGGGACAGTCGAAAAACTGGCCTGGTTACCAGGGCAATGGCCTACCTTTGAATATCAGGGCAAACTGGGCGAATTTACCGATGGCCTATTTCAGTTAACCGATATGCAAGGTGAAGGTCGCCTGCGGGAACAAGACTGGCGCCTACAACTGGAAGGTGCCGCCTACGCCGGACAATTTAATGCCGATCTCGAAGGTAACCGCCAGCCAGCCACGCTCACCATCAATGATCTGCAAATAAATAATATGCAACCTGAGCTGCGTCCCGGCTGGCATGAATGGTTGACGGCACAACCATTCCAACAAATTGATCTGCGCCGTTTGGATGTCAGTCATTTCTCGCTGATTTCGTTTGATGATAGCGTGCCCTTAACCATGAAATGGCTGGATCTGTTCCTCACCGATCTGCGTTGGACACCCCAAGGCTGGCAAAACAGCAACCACAAGGCACGCTTGGAAGGCAGCTGGTTGGAGTTAGTGTGGCAAACACTGGTCAGCCGCAAAGCCGAATTCCAAGCCGAAATGGCTGACAACGCAGTGCAACTCAAACAATTTACGACTCAATTGGAAGAATCCGCATTGAATGTCAGCGGCCAATGGGGGCTGAACGCCGATATCCCGCATCAGTTAAAACTGTCACTGAAAAATTTCGATTTGGAACAACTCAGCGATATGTGGGGCCCACGTTACCCATTCGCCGGGCAAGCCAATCTGACGGTTGATCTGCAAGCACAAGGGCAAGACTGGAATAGCATCAAACCAAGTCTGAAAGGCGCGGCGACGTTGGATATGCAGGATCTGTTTGTTAACGGACTGACCCTTGATGCTTATCTGGATGCTCTACTGACACCAAAAGCCCCACCGACACAAGATTTTGGTCAGATGATTGGAAAATTACGCGGTGGCGACAGCGCGTTTAATCATGTTCGTATTAACCTGCAAGCGGATAAGGGCCAGCTTGATTTCAGCAACTCAGCTTTTGAATCTATTACGCATTTGATCGCTGTGAAACAAGGTTTGGATCTCAGTAAAAACAGCTGGCAACTGCAGCTTGGTTTACTCAATGATCAGAATAAACCGGAATTACTCGGCACCCTGAGTGGTGACTTAACCACGCCGAAATTACAATTCCGTCTGCCGCCCAATAATGCCGGTAACTGGGCTACACAGCCGATCCATTATCCGCCACAGGGTAAAGAGGGGGCGTTACGGGAATGAATGCCTTCCCGGCTGTAGAGTTCGATGTCACGACCGCCAACGAAGCCGGAGCGCTCATTTATTGGCAGCGTAAAGAAGAACAATCGCTGGAAGTGCGTGAAGATACCGAATTTCGCTGGTTGCTGCTGGATGGTGTTGTGCAATCCGTATTACGCCATTCGGCACCTGATGAGTTGTGTTTACCCCACCAGCAGATCTTGCGGGCCTTACTGCCCGCCCATGCCGAACAGGTTTTACATTTAGGCTTGGGCGGCGGCGATTTCCTGCGCTGGTTACACCATCGTTACCCCGGGGTGCAACAAACCGCCATCGATCTGAATCAGCAGGTTATTCATCTCTATCAGCGCTTTTTCCAGCAAGTCGAACAGCCACAGTTACATGCACAGGACGCTTTCGTCTGGTTGCATACGAATCAGCAGCCGTATGACCTGATCTTGATCGACCTGTTCAGTGATGACGGCAGCCCAGCGCCCTTGTTTCAAGCTGAAACCTACCAACAACTGCAAAAAAACATGACTGCGGACGGCAAAGTCATTGTGAATTTACTGCCACGCACCGAACAAGAGTGGCAACGTGTGCAGCAGTTACTAGCCCATTGTGGTGATGTCCGCAGCGTACAAATCGCCGGCTACCGCAACTATCTGCTGTGGACCGAACCTAAACAACCACCTAGACCTGTAACCACCTAAACCTGTAGCCAAAACGTAACCGGGCCATCGTTCACTAAACTGACCTGCATATCGGCCGCAAACCGGCCACTGGCTACCGGAACACCCTTCGCCGCCACCTGCGCGATATAATGTTCATACAAAATTTCAGCCTGTGCCGGATCGGCATTACGTTCGGCAAAACTCGGGCGCATGCCTTTGTGGGTATCCGCAGCTAAGGTGAACTGGGAAACCACCAGTACACTGCCACCGGCTTGTTGCACATTCAGATTCATTTTCCCGTCAGCATCACTGAACACCCGATAACCCGCGACGCGATGCGCTAACTTATCGGCTTTTGCCGTGTCATCACCACGTTCAACGCCCAATAACACCAGCAAGCCGTGGCCTATTTCGCCAGTAATCTCACCATCCACCACAACTCGGGCTTCACTGACCCGTTGGATCAAAGCAATCATGATTTTTCCTCAATATTGGTATCGGCTTAGCTTAACGGAAATTTTTTCGGAACAGAAAAAAAGAGCGGCGAGAGGAGACTTCTCGCCGCTAAAGGTCCGCTTATTCAGCGTTCTACAAAGGAACTCGGTGATGGATAGCTCGGTAAAGAGCTCAGTGATGAACTGGCTGATGGTGTGAATGCCAATCATCTGAAGCAGGTACGGTATTGCGTGCATGATGGGTCAGATACAACAACACTGCACTGCCCAGCAACAACACCATGCCCAGACCAAAAATCGAAGTGACGCCTAAGCCAACTAACAAGGCACTGGCGAGTGAAGCCGACAACATTTGCCCCGCTCCTGCCAGCGCTGTCGCAGTACCAGCCGTGCGTTTGTAGGGTTCCAGCAAACTGGCCAGCGCATTCGGGAATGCCATGCCATTGCCGAAGGCAAACAGCGCCAGACCCAACATCATTAACAATGCGGTGTGTGGCAGTAATAACATGCTCAAACCAGATACAAATTGCAGCAGAGACGCACCTTGTAAGACGGTTTCTTTTGAAAAATAGTGACGGGTTTTACTGGCCAAGATGCCACCCAAAACCAGAGAAAATGCCGGTAACAGCGTCCAGCGACCATACACATCTGCACTCATGCCGACTTGCATTTGCATGATGAAGGGCATTACGGAGATAGAAAAAACATTCAGCGAATACTGGATCCACACCACCCCCGAGTAACAACGGAAATGGTTACTCTTTAGCAACTGGGCATATTGATGCACAAAATCGATGAAGTGTGCTCGCTCATCTGCAGACTGTGCTTGATGGGTTTCGTCAAAACGATAGAACAACAGCACCCACAACAAGCCTAAATAACCCGCCATGGTGAAGAAAATACTGACCCAGCCAAAATGGGTGGTCAGAAAACCGCCCGCCAATGGGGTAATGGTCGGTACAAATGCCATCACAATACCGAAATAGGCCATCGCCTGACGTAAATGCGAACCTTCGTAACGGTCACGCAATGAGACGCGGGCAATGACCGACGCACAACCGGCACCAATACCCTGCAACACACGACCTAAAATAATCAGCGATGCGCTGTGATGCGCAAACAGAGACAGTAAAATACCAAAGACGGCCACCATCAGACCGGATAACAACACCGGACGGCGACCGTAAATATCAGATAACGGGCCATAGAACAGTTGTGACGGGCCAAAACCGAGCAGATAAGCCGACACCAACCATTGTGTCATTTGCGAAGAAATACCCAGATCTTGGTGCATTTCCGGCAGGGCTGGCAGCAATAAACTCATTCCGGTCTGACCAACGGCGATCAGCAAACAGGAGTAAATCACCGGCACCCATTTCTCGCTGCGACTTAATTTTTTTTGCTGCAGGATCACGGGTTGTTGAATAACCGCTGGATCTTTATAGTATGCGCCACTGCTACTGTCACTACTCATTTTTGTTCTCTGGATTTAGCGGGAATACATAGCCCGAACCATGAAACGACACTTTCATGGTGAAAAACTCTGTGAATCGAACGATTGACGAGGTTTTTCATAATTATCAGTAGCAAGGGTCATAACTGTCTAACGACTAATATTCATAGCCTGTGATAAGAAAAACTTTTCACCAGATTTGGCGTAGATTATGCAGAACACATTCCAGTTCCTGCTCAAGGCAGGCCGCATAAGCATCTGCGTTTCAAGGGGTTAATGTGAACGTTCGTTTTCTGGAAACATTTTTGTGGGTCGCCCGGTTAAATAGTTTTCGTTTAACTGCTGAAAAACTGTTCACCACGCAGGCATCCATTTCTAATCGTATCGCCGCATTAGAAGAAGAATTAGGCGTCAAATTGTTCGTGCGCGACAATAAAGGTGTACGTCTGACACCGGATGGTGACAAGGTACTGGAGTATGCCGAACAGATCGTCGGGCGGGCGCATGCATTACGCATGTCTCTCGGGCAAGCCAGTGGTTATGAAGGCAAAGTGCGTATCGGGGCCATCGATTCGGTAGTACAAACCTGGTTTATCGAACTGTTATCCTGGATCACCGTCAATTACCCGCATCTGGAAGTTGAAATCGCGGTCGACAGTGCGCGCGGTTTATCCAACCAATTACAAAAAGGGTATCTGGATATCGCCTTTCAGGCGGACTTGGTGCGTCTGGAATCGATCCGTAATCTGGAGCTGGCGAAATACCCGATGCGCTGGATTGTCGCTGCCAACTCCCCCTATAACCGCCCCTTTTCGTCACTGCAGGAACTGGCCAGTGAACGGTTGATCACTTTTGTCGCCAACTCGCGTCCGCACCAAGATATTTTGAGCTTGTTACACCTCAACGGCATCACGTCGCCCCGTATTAGCTGCGTAAACTCATTTGCCGCCATGACGCGGTTGATTGAGGATGGTTTTGGCATCGGCGTGATCCCGCCGGCGTTGGTGCGCGAACAACTGGCGAACGGTTCCTTGGTGATTTTAAACATTGCCAACACCCAGCCGTCGTCACTGTCGATGCTGTCACAAGTCGCGTCATGGCGTACCGGCTCGGGGCTGGAACACTGCGAAGCAATTGTTCGGCAAGCACAACATATCGTGCAGCGGTTCTGCAAAATCATCGGTCCAGAGCGCGGTATTGCCGCCAACAGTGCCCCCGCTGTGAAACAAGTTGATAGCCGCGAAACAAATTAATATACCCAAAGCAATTGACGTTGTGGCAAGGCGACTAATGAAAGAATCCCCATGAGCATAGATAGCTATGTGATTGGGGTGAATGAATGCCGTCAACGAAGCGACAACTTCAAGTGCGAAGGGTATATAAAAGCAGTTACTATATGCTGAGACTTTTCTTTCGGAGCCCACCATGCAGTTCTTCCGTCGTTTACAGGACATCCGCGCTATCAGCTTTGATCTTGATGACACCTTATACGACAACCGTCCGGTGATTGAACATGCCGAACAATGGATGGTGGAACACATGCGCGACCGTTATCTGGCCAGCGCCATGTATGATCAGGCCTGGTGGCTACAGCTCAAGCACGAATTACAACATGCCGATCCGTCACTGAAAGATGATGTCAGCCGCTGCCGAATTGCCATGTTGGAAGTGGGCTTGCAACGCGGAGGGATGCCTGCTGAGGCCGCAAAAACCGAGGCACAACGTTGTTTTGCCGAATTTTTGGAAGTCCGCTCGCAAGTGGCCGTACCGCCGGAATCGATTGAGGTGTTGAAAAAACTCAGCCGCCATTTTCCGTTGGTCGTGATCACAAATGGCAATGTACTGCTGGAACGCATCGGGCTGGATGGTCATTTTAAACATGTACTCAAAGCTGGTAATGGTCAACGCATGAAGCCGGCACCAGACTTGTTCCGTTTGATGGCAGCCCGACTGGAATTACAGCCGCAGCAGATCCTGCATGTCGGGGATGATGTGACTACCGATGTATTCGGCGCGATAAGAAACGGTTATCAAGCCGCCTGGATCAATAACCAAGGGCAAGACTGGCGCAGCCTGCACACCTTGCCACATCTGATGTTGCAAGATATTCGCGATCTGCTGACGCTCATTCCGGAAGCCCAACGATGAAATTGTCCAACTACATGACCGGCTTGCTACTGGCGATCTTGGCCGCGACCGGTTTTGCCTGCAAAGCGATTTTTGTCAAACTCGCCTACCGTTATGGCGTCGATGGTACCACGCTGGTGACCATCCGCTTACTTTTGGTCTTACCATTAATCATCACCATGCGCCTGCTGCGCAAAGCCCCCGCTACCGCCTTATCCTGGCATGACCGCGGCATGATCATTCTGCTCGGTTTACTCGGTTATTACTTATCCAGCTTGCTCGATTTTCTGGGCTTAGAAACCGTCAGTGCCAGTATTGAACGCCTGATCTTGTGCTTATATCCCACCCTGACGGTGTTGCTTTCGGCTTGGCTGATGAAAACCAGTATCAGCCGTCGGATGTGGTCGGCAATGGCACTGACCTACTGTGGTATGGTGTTGGTGCTGGCTCCGGATTTTGCCGGGGCGCGTCTCGATCTGCTGGGCATGTTTTTTGTGGTCGCCAGCACCGTCACCTATGCGTTTTACCTGACTTGGAGCCCGGCGGTCATTAAGCGAATTGGTGCCATGCGCTTTGCTGAACTCGGTTTAACCATCTCCGCGTTGGCGATGTTTGCGCATTATGCCCTGACCCGCCCGCTCGGCGTGTTACTGCATCAACCGCTACCGGTCTGGGGTTATGGCATGATCATGGCGCTGGTCGCCACCGTGTTACCTATCTACGCGCTGGCAGCCGCGATGGCACGCATTGGTGCTGGGAAAACGGCGCTGATCGGCAGTGTTGGTCCGATCCTGACTATATTCCTGAGTATTGGTATTCTGGATGAACACTTAAGCCCGCTGCAATGGGCGGGCGTGGGCGTGGTATTAACCGGGATCTGGCTGGTTGGACAACGAAAAACCTGATGGATTGTGCAACGACACCATCAACTTGGCAAAACCGCGGGCAAACTCACGATGAGTCAACTGGTCGATCTGCGGCCAGCGTTCCATCGGCATAAACGCGTATTCCTGCGCGCTTTGTGCCTCATTGCCATGTAACGCCACCCAGCGTGGGTTGTAACGGCGCTGGGCGGTTTTATCCCAACTCAATACCTGTTTCATCGCCGTTTCCATCTCGGCCGGATGGCTCAAAGCATAAGCCGGAATTTCTGCCCCAAATTGCTCACTGAGTTTGGTGACACCTTGTTGTGTCGAGGTATCCAGCGATTTATTGGCATCACTGCGCGCGCGTAGCTGTGCGGTATAAAACCAGAACATCGCATCGTGGTAATGTTGTTGCTGATAAAGCTGGTAAGCCAGCGCAAACAACACCGGTGGCGTCACCTCATTCGGTTTAGCCTGCACCTGCACCAGTGTTTCCACATTACCCTGCAACAGCTCATCAACCTGCCGCCGCGTAGTTTCCAGCGGTAACAGCCGGAATTCGCCTTGCGGCTGTAACAACGGTGCCGTTGGTTCTTGTGCGCAGCCGCTTATTACACTCATCACGAGCAACAATGCACTGCTGCCGACTATTAGCCTCATATTCACCCCTTACTGCAAACTCGCTCAGTGTAATACATTGCCAGTGCGGCGTAATCATCGGCCAATTTCCAGAAAATCGGCCCGAAGGCTTTGCCCTGTCGGATCTGACTTGTTAGACTGCGGACATGCGGCCGCCGGAGCTGGCCGCCCTCTTCGTCACAGCGCAGCCATCGCGCATAGTATAGGACATCAAGATGAAACACCTTCACGTACTGCTGCTGTGCGGCGGCGGCGGCAGTGAGCACGAAATTTCTCTGCTAAGTGCTAATTTTCTGGAAAGCCAGCTGAAGTCACTGGCCGAGATCAGTGTGACCCACGTCGAACTGTTCCCCGACCATTGGCAGACCAACGACGGTCGCTTTTGTCATTTAGGCATGGATCGTCAGCTGCATTTTGATAATACCGCACAGCCGGTTGATTTTGTGGTGCCGTGTATTCACGGCTTCCCGGGTGAAACCGGTGATATTCAATCGATGCTAGAGCTGATCGGCCTGCCTTATCTTGGCTGTGGTTCAGAAGGCAGCAAATTGTGCTTCAACAAGGTCAGCACCAAACTGTGGTTGTCGGCACTGGATATTCCAAACACCCCGTTCCTGTTCCTGTCGACTAACAATGAAGCAGCGCACGCACAAGCACACACTGCGTTCCGTAACTGGGGGGCGGTGTTCGTGAAAGCCGCCAGTCAGGGGTCGTCTGTGGGTTGTTATAAAGTGACCGATGCCGCCGTATTATCCGAAGCGGTGAATGCCGCGTTTGGTTATTCCGATCAGGTGCTTGTCGAAAAAGCGGTGCGCCCACGCGAGCTGGAAGTCGCAGTGTATCGGTATAACGAGCAATTGGTAGCGACTCGTCCGGGTGAAATTGCCACACCAAGCGACAGCTTCTACAGCTACGAAGAAAAATACAGCGCCGGCAGCCATTCCACTACCTATCTGGAAGCGCCCAACCTGAGCGAAGCACAAGTTGCTACCATCCGCGAATATGCGCTGAAAGCGTTTAGTCAGCTGGGTCTGAAAGACTTGTCACGCATCGATTTCTTTCTGACCGAAGATAACGAAATTCTGTTGAATGAAATCAATACCTTCCCCGGTATGACGCCAATCTCCATGTTCCCGAAACTGCTGGAACATCATGGTGACAACTTCGGTCAATTCCTGGAAGGGATCATCCGTAGCAGCACCAACTAGTTGTTACGAGTAGAAAAAACAAAGGGCCGAAAGATAATTCCGGCCCTTTTTGTTATTGGATGATCAAGAGAGTTACGACGCCCGATCGCGTTCCAGCAACGGTTTCAGGAAACGCGCGGTGTGCGATTCGGTGCATTCCGCCACCTGCTCCGGCGTACCCGCCACCAGAATAGTGCCGCCACCGGAACCACCTTCCGGCCCCAGATCGACAATCCAATCCGCGGTTTTCACCACATCCAGATTGTGTTCGATGATGACGATGGTATTGCCGTTATCACGCAGCTTTTCCAATACATTTAGCAGTTGCTGAATATCGTGGAAATGCAGGCCGGTAGTCGGTTCATCCAGAATATACAACGTCTGGCCGGTATCACGCTTCGACAGCTCTTTCGCCAGTTTCACGCGCTGTGCTTCACCACCAGACAGTGTCGTTGCCGACTGCCCCAAACGGATATAAGAGAGACCTACATCCATCAACGTCTGTAATTTACGCGCTAACGCCGGCACCGCATCAAAGAACGCACGGGCATCTTCCACCGTCATATCCAACACCTCGTGGATACTCTTGTGTTTGTATTTTACTTCCAGCGTTTCGCGGTTATAGCGTTTGCCTTTACAGACATCACACGGCACATACACATCCGGCAGGAAGTGCATTTCCACCTTGATCACGCCATCGCCCTGACAGGCTTCACAGCGCCCGCCTTTGACGTTAAACGAGAAACGCCCCGGCTGATAACCCCGTGAGCGCGCCTCTTGTGTCGCAGCAAACAACTCACGGATCGGCGTAAACAAACCGGTGTAAGTGGCCGGATTCGAACGCGGGGTGCGGCCAATCGGGCTTTGATCGATGTCGACCACTTTATCGAGCAACTCCATCCCCTGAATATCACGATACGGGGCTGGTTTTTCGACGGTTGCGCCATTCAGATCACGATGGGCAATACGGAATAAGGTGTCGTTGATCAGCGTCGATTTACCCGACCCGGAAACACCGGTAATACAGGTCATCACACCAATCGGCACATGCAAGTCGACATTTTTCAGGTTATTGCCTGTCGCGCCCAGCAATTTCAGCCATTTATTACCAATCGGGCGACGTTGTCCCGGCACCTGAATTTTCTGCCGACCCGACAGGTATTCACCCGTCAACGAATCCGGGTTGGCCATTACTTCGGCTGGTGTACCTTGTGCCACAATCGCACCACCGTGCACACCCGCACCCGGCCCGATATCGACCACATAATCAGCACTGCGGATGGCATCTTCATCGTGCTCGACCACAATCACGGTATTACCCAGATTCCGCAGGTGGAATAAGGTACCGAGCAGACGTTCATTATCGCGTTGATGTAAACCAATGGAAGGTTCATCCAGCACATACATCACGCCGACCAGACCGGCACCGATCTGGCTCGCCAGACGGATACGCTGCGCTTCACCACCCGACAGCGTTTCCGCCGAGCGTGACAACGACAGGTAATTCAGGCCGACATTAACCAGAAAACCCAGTCGCTCAATGATCTCTTTTAAGATTTTTTCGGCAATTTGCGCACGCTGACCATCTAAGGACAGATTCTGGAAGAAACTTAACGTTTCACCAATCGACATCTCGGCCACTTGTGGCAACGTCGTTCTCGCCACATACACGTGGCGCGCTTCTTGGCGCAAACGGCTGCCGTTACAGCTTGGGCACGGCTGATTGGCTATATATTTCGCCAGCTCTTCCCGCACACTGTTTGATTCCGTTTCGCGGTAGCGGCGTTCCATATTGTGTAATACGCCTTCAAAGGCATGATTGCGCACCACCACATCACCGCGATCGTTCATGTAACGGAATTCGATCTGGGTATGCCCGCTGCCATGTAACACCACTTTTTTCGCTTGTGGCGTCAATGCGTCATAGGGCTCATCAAGATCGAATTTATAGTGCTCCGCGACCGATTTCAGCATCTGGAAATAATAAAAACTGCGCTTATCCCAGCCACGGATCGCTCCTCCCGAGAGACTTAACTCAGGGTTAGTCACCACTTTGTGTGGATCAAAATATTGTTGCACACCCAAGCCATCACAGGTCGGACAAGCACCAGCCGGGTTATTAAACGAGAATAGCCGCGGTTCGAGCTCACTCAGTGAATAACCACATTCCGGACAGGCAAAATTAGCCGAGAAGATCAGTGGATGTGCTTTGTCATCATCCATATCCGCTACATACACCAGCCCGCCCGATAAGGTCAGCGCCGTTTCGAACGATTCTGCCAGACGTAACTGCAAGTCATCACGGACTTTAAAGCGATCGACTACCACCTCAATGGTGTGTTTCTTTTGCAGTTCCAGCGCAGGTGGATCGGATAAATCACACACTTCGCCGTCGATACGCGCTCGGATGTAACCTTGCGCCGACAGGTTTTCCAGCAGCTGTTTGTGCTCACCCTTACGGTTACGCACCACCGGCGCCAAGATCATCATCTTGCGATTTTCCGGCTCAGCCAACACCCGATCGACCATCTGGCTGATAGTCTGTGCCGCCAGCGGTAAGTCATGATCGGGGCAGCGCGGTTCACCGACCCGCGCATAGAGCAGACGCAAGTAGTCGTAAATTTCGGTGATCGTGCCGACGGTAGAACGCGGATTATGCGAGGTCGATTTTTGTTCAATCGAGATCGCGGGCGACAGCCCTTCGATATGATCGACGTCCGGTTTTTCCATCAGGCTTAAGAACTGACGGGCGTATGCCGACAGCGATTCGACATAACGACGTTGCCCTTCGGCATACAGGGTATCAAACGCGAGCGATGATTTGCCGGAACCAGAAAGGCCGGTAATGACAATGAGCTTGTCGCGCGGCAGCGTCAGATTGATATTTTTCAGATTATGGGTACGTGCGCCCCGGATCTCGATTTTGTCCATAGAGAGCCAACTGTGAACTGCATCAAAATGTCAGTATCGCATAGCCAGCACTGGATGAATAGCCAGTATTGCTGCAAATATGTTAATGTCTGCTCAACAAACTATTTGTGGCCTGTCATAGCTGTCGATCTGACTTTAACGGTGATTATTGCTAAGATAGGCGGTTAGAGAATTCGAATTTTTTACGGAGCAGATCATGGCCAGAGGCGTGAATAAAGTCATTATCGTTGGCAATCTGGGGCAAGACCCGGAAGTACGCTACATGCCAAACGGCAATGCGGTAGCCAATATCACTGTTGCCACCAGCGAAAGCTGGAAAGACCAGCAAGGTCAAATGCAGGAGCGTACTGAATGGCATCGTATCGTGCTGTACCGTCGTCTGGCTGAAATCGCTGGTGAATATCTGCGTAAAGGCTCGAAAGTTTATCTGGAAGGTCGTCTGCAAACCCGTGAATGGCAAGATCAGCAAGGCCAGAAACGCTACACCACCGAAATCATTGCTAACGAAATGCAGATGCTCGATGGTCGTGGCGCAGGCGCACCACAGGGTGGCAACATGGGTGCTCCGGCACAACAGCCACAGCAAGGTAACTGGGGACGCCCATCGGCACCCGCTGCTGCGCCACAGGGCGGTGCGAACCCAGGTTATGCACCGCAACAAGCTGCACCACAAGGTGGTTATGCACCGGCGCCAGCAGCACAGCAGCCAACGTATAACGAACCGCCAATGGATTTCGACGACGACATTCCGTTCTGATCTCTGTTTCAAAACGGTATATCATCATCCAAGTAAAAACCCGTGCGGTGTTAAATCGCATGGGTTTTTTCTATTTTTAATACCTTTTTACCGCATTGAGAGGCCACTATGACCTACACATTAACTCCCGAAGAATATCAGGCGACACTGGCACTCGATGCCGAGCAGCGCTATGCGCATTTCATACAGCAAGTTGCTGAGCATAAAGAAGTCTGGATCCTGAAAGACGATGAAGGCTGTATGCTGCTGACCGCCGATGACGATGAGTGCATACCAGTATGGCCACACCCTGATTACGCGAAAGCATGGGCGGTGGATGACTGGAGTAATAGCCAGCCGTTTGCCATTCCTTTGCAAGTTTGGTTTGATCGCTGGGTGAAAGGCATGGCGGAAGATGGCATCGCTGTAGCGGTATTCCCTTTACAGGAAGAAGCCGGTGTTATTGAAGAGTCTGCCGATGTAGCTGCCAGCTTGCAGAAAAAAATCGCGAAGCAAGCACGTAAGCAATAGTCTCTTTTATTTTTCCTATATTTCAACATCTTGCCCCAGAACAACATATGTTCCGGGGCGGCTGCAGCCCATCAAAACAGACACTTACCCACCTCACAAAAGTATTTATTGCCATCGAATGCCGGGATCTCGTGCCAATAAACTCTGCTACACTCGTTGCGTCTTCATATGAATTTGTTAACAAAGTTTTCCTGAAACAGGAGCAGCGAAAGCGTGGAATACACAACCAAACGCTACCGGAAACAGTTTGCCCGGATGACTTTTACCTTATGCCTGGGACTAATCACGACCTCGGTGGAAGCCAAAACTGACGACGCTTTATTACAAGGGTTACCAGCGGCCGAAGCCGTCTCCGCATCCAGCACGACCGCTTCGGCTAAAGAAGCCCGTGGCGTATTGCGGGCCGTTGATCAGGCCGTGCTGTCCAGTGAACTGAATGCCCGAGTGGTCGAAATGCCATTTCATGAGGGGGAAGCATTCCATAAAGGTGACTTGTTAGTCCGTTTTGATTGCTCCGCCTATCAAGCTCAACTGGCAGCCTCTCAAGCAGCGGCCCGCGCTGCACAACAAGAGTTAGAACAAAACCGGCAGCTGGCAGAAATGAAATCGGTCGGCCGGCATGCCATTGCCTTATCGGAAGCGCATCTGGCGCAGGCACTGGCGGAAAGTCAGGTTTATCAGATACAAACCAACCGCTGCCGCACGATCGCTCCGTTTGATGGTCGTATCGTATCGCGTAAGATCCAGGTTTCAGAATATGTCGGTCAAGGCACACCGCTGCTCGACATTGTGGATAACCGCCATCTGGAGATCCACCTGCTGGTGCCCTCTCGCTGGCTGAGTGCTCTCAAGCCGAAGCAAACCTTTGTGTTTACTCCGGATGAAACCGGTATTCCATTGCAAGCCGAGATTTTACGTCTGGGTGCCCGTATCGATGAAAGCAGTCAGACGCTGACACTGATCGGCCGAGTGATAAAACAAGACAGTAGTTTACTGGCCGGGATGAGTGGTAATGCCCACTTTACGGAGGCGCCGTGAACGAACCTCATTTTTTCACAGCGGAACGTGCTTTTGCCCAGTTTATTCATCTGGAACAACAGGCCCGCGCCGCCGAAACCGCTGAAACGCTCGCCTATACCATGGTCAACGACAGTCAGAGTTTGTTTGGTTTTCGCCATGTTGCGCTGATCATTAATGGTCGGGTACGCGCGGTTACCGGTGTCACGGTACCAGATCCGCATGCGCCATTTGTCGCATTTATCGAGCGAGCCTGTAAACAATTAATGGCCGGGCAGCATTTACAGCAAGCAGCGACGATCAATGCGGCATGGCTGGATCAGCAATTACTGCATGACTGGCAAACATTGTCGGCGCAGGAAGCCCTGTGGGTGCCGTTGAAAGATCGCAAAGGCCAGCTCATTGGCGGGCTTTGGTATGCCCGCGATCAGCAATGGCAAGACGGGGAACGGCTGCTAGCCGAACAGCTGGCCGCAGCCTGCAGCCATGCCTGGTTAGCTCTGGAACCCCGCCAGGCATGGCGGCCAAGATGGCCAAAAATGAGGATCATGGCCGGTATCGCCCTGTTGCTGCTGGTGATGTTGCTCCCGATCCGGCAATCGGTGCTGGCGCCAGCCGAGGTTATTCCCCTCGGAGGGCGTGTCGTAGCGGCACCGTTAGATGGTGTCATCGCTGAGTTTTTGGTGAAACCAAATCAGTCGGTTAAAAAGAACGATATTCTGGTCCGGTTCGATAACACTACGTTGAAAGCACAAGCCGATGTGGCGGAACGTGCCTTAGGGGTGGCAGAAGCTGAGTTCCGCAGCAGTTCACAGCGTGCTTTTCAAGATGCCGAATCCAATTCCCGGCTCGATTTATTGTCGGCACAGGTGGCACAAAAACGGGCTGAGCGCGATTATGCCCAGGAGCTGCTGCAACGCAGCGAAATCCGCGCCGAACGCGCTGGCATTGCAGTGTTTGCCGATGCCGAACGCTGGATCGGTAAACCAGTCCGCACCGGGGAACGGCTGATGGATCTGGCCGACCCGATGCAGGCCGAGTTGAAAGTTGAACTGGATGTCGGTGATGCCATTCAACTGCCTGCTGATGCCGAAATCGCACTTTTTCTTGATAGTGATCCACTGCTACACCACGAAGCACACCTTGAACGGGCCGCCTATGAGGCACAACCAACACCCGCCGGTACACTGGCTTACCGACTGGATGCCCGTTTTAGTGATAAACCGCCGCGGATCGGCTTACGCGGCACCGCTAAAATCTATGGTGAACGGGTTCCTCTTGGCGTATATCTATTCCGCCGCCCGCTGGCGTCACTGCGTAAGACGCTGGGCATATGAATTCTCTGTTGCCCGCACTGCGTGATGATTTACAGATCTCCGGCTCTGCCCCGGCATTGGATGGTTCGCCGCAATGG
The DNA here is from genome assembly GCF_963678185.1 of uncultured Tolumonas sp. NCBI lineage: Bacteria > Pseudomonadati > Pseudomonadota > Gammaproteobacteria > Aeromonadales > Aeromonadaceae > Tolumonas > uncultured Tolumonas sp. The sequence continues at coordinate 2,688,301 of NZ_OY782757.1, read as the reverse complement.
ACGCTTGTTGATACAGCCGCTGGCCATTATTTTAAGCTGAATTCTACCGCTATCCGTTTACTGCGTCACTGGTCGCTGCGCGAACCGGAACAAGTGCTAGCCGCCGCCAATAACGAACCGGGGCTGCCACTCGGGCAAGCAGATCTGACGAATATGCTGCGCTTCCTGCATAATCATGACCTGATTTCACCCAGCGACAGCAACCAACGCGCCAGTTATACGCTTAAAGCAGCCGCCCGCCGCAGCAGTTTGTGGAAACAAGTATTGCATCAATATCTGTTCTTCCGTATTCCACTATGGCGCCCTGAGCCGTTTCTCAACCGCAGCTGGCCTTGGTTACAACGACATGGTCCAACAATGTTGCGATTTGTTTTGCCCTTGATCTTATTGTGCGGTCTGTTTCTGGTCGGTCGTGACTGGCCGCGGTACCGAAGTTCCTTCCCACATCTATTCAGCCTAGAAGGCATGATGGCCTATGGTGCAACGCTGGTGTTTGCCAAATTCATTCATGAACTTGGGCACGCTTATATGGCAAAAAAAGCCGGCTGCCGAGTGCAGAGTATGGGAGTGGCGTTTATCGTCATGTTCCCGTTGTTTTACACCGATGTCAGTGATGCCTGGCGGCTGAAAGACCACAAATCACGCTTTTTGATCGGTGCCGGCGGTATTCTGGCCGAGATGCTCTTGGCTAGTCTGGCCCTGCTGGCCTGGTCACTGCTTCCGGAAGGGCCATTGCATACAGTCGCGTTCCTACTCTCCAGCGTCACCTGGATCACCACGCTGGTCGTTAACCTTAACCCGCTAATGCGCTTTGATGGCTACTTTATGCTGAGTGATGCCTGGCAGGTTGATAATCTGCAAGGGCGCGCTTATGCCCTGTGCCGCTGGTATCTGCGGGAAATGTTATTTGGTTATGGTGAAGCACCACCGGAAAGCTGGTCACCCCGCATGCGCAACCGCTTGTTACTGTGGGGTTATGCTTCCTGGTTATGGCGGTTTTTCCTGTTTTTTGGCATCGCACTGACGGTTTATCACTATTTTTTTAAAGTGCTGGGTATTTTCCTTATGCTTGTTGAAATCAGCTGGTTTATCAGTTTACCCATCGTTCGTGAAATCATGGCGTGGTGGCAACAGCGTCAGAATTCCCGTCCCTTAGTTTTGCTGCGTAGCATGCTGGTTTTTAGCATACTGTTGGCGGTGTTGCTGGTGCCATGGCGCAGTAGTGTGGAGATACCGGCTATGCTCGAAGCGGCCCGGGTCAGCACATTATATGCCCCTGCCCCGGCACAGATAAGCCAACGCTATGTGACTGACGGCCAGCCGGTGCGTGCAGGGCAATTGCTGCTGGAACTAGTAGCGCCGGATCTAAATTCCCGCCAGACCATCGTCCGCCAACAGATCGCTATTTTGCAGTTACAGTTACGCCGTCAGGCGACTCGGCGTGAAACCATTGGGGACTCACAGATTCTGGAGCAACGGCTGGCCGAATCACTGGCGGAATACCGGGGTTTAGTGTCCCAGCAGCAGCGGTTACAAATTCGGGCGCCACAAGCTGGCACAGTGCGCGATCTAACCACCGATCTAACCGCTGGGCGCTGGGTTGCGCCGGAACTGGCATTGCTGCGGGTGGTAGAAACCGGGCATGCCCGGATACGCGGTTATCTGCGGGAAGATAATTTGCATCGGATCAAAGTGGGCGAATCCGGTCGTTTCATTGCCGACGACCCGGCCTGGCCAGCTGTACCGGTGAAGCTGGATGATATAGACCCCACCGGAGTTCCTTATCTACAGCTGGAAACTCTGGCGTCCGATCACGGTGGCCCAATTGCCGTGCGGCGCGATGAACAACAGCACCCACAGCCGGTGCAGGCCTATTACGGTGCCCGGTTGACCGTCGAGGCGAACGCAGCGTTACCAAACCAGCCATTACGGGGCGTGGTGGTCGTGGATGGAGACGCTGAATCACTGTTTACCGGCATCTGGCGGCGACTGGCGGCACTAGGTGTGCGGGAAAGCGGGTTCTAAATCGGCGCTGAAACATAAAAAAGCTCGCGATCTCCGCGAGCTTTTCATATTGATGATCCGTTTATATACGTGGCGGATAAATACCCTCTCAATTGCACAATGGTACCAATGAAGAACCGCCTGATGTACTGACAGCCGGCACGGGCCCATCCTCCTGCAATACTGACAATCACGGCAGAACACTCAGTATGTATAACTGATGCCACCATCAACCTGATCCCATGTAGCAGAACGAAACCTGAAAATATTTTTGAATGATTCTGTTTTGCAGGGATGTGAACTCTCTTTAATTTTTCACTCTCTACTTACGTTTGGTGATGACAGGTTTTTCTTTTGACTCTATTGTTAATGTTTGTCGTGTTTTGTTAATAAAAAGTTAATGTCTTGATAGAAACACACTCACTTAGCCCCAATTGACACCCAACTTGTTGCGTTGACACCAAAAACTGCTCAAAGCAAAAACTTGGTGATTACACATTTCAGACAAAGCATGAACAGTAAAGGAGCACAAAATGGTATGGCGCAATTGGTTTACTTCAAATTCAAAATCAGTCAGTAATGACAAAGAAAACAATACCGCACCATCCCAACCTTTGGGTTACCTGCTTGAACCTCGTATGCTGTTCGATGGAGCGATAGCTGCTACGGTAAATGAAGTAACTGACACCACTTCCAATGCGACACAACAGACTACATCGACCAACACGGATACAACAGAACATGCAGGTATCAATGACTCGCAAACCCAAACAACAGTCAGCCAAACCGACTCTGCCGCCAATGTAGCGAGTGAGATTGCTGCCACAACCAGTAGTGATGTCACACACAAAGAAGTGGCTTTTGTTGACACTTCGGTTAGCAATTATCAAGCACTGGTGAGTAGCATCTCGCCCACCATGGAAGTAGTTCTTATTGACGGCAGCAAAGACGGTTTACAACAAATAGTTGACTGGGCCGCAACACATAGCGGCTATGAGGCTATGCATATTCTGTCTCATGGTTCCAACGGCGAACTTGAGCTCGGTACGACACAAATTACCGAACAAAACCTTACTAGTTACACAACCGAGTTACAGACTCTCGGCCAAGCATTAACGACGAATGGCGATATTTTGCTATACGGCTGCGATATTGCTAGTGGGGAACAAGGACCCACGTTTGTCAGCGATCTAGCCGCTATTACAGGAGCTGATATTGCCGCATCTGATAATCGAACTGGCGCTGCGATGTTGGGTGGTGATTGGATGCTTGAAGTATCAAAAGGCAATATCGATACTGCCGTATTACACGAGGATAATTACGTCGGGCTTTTAGCCAGCGGAACCCTTACGTTTAGCGATAGCTTAGACAATAGCAATAACATAACCACCGTTACTGACGGTCAATTTGGTTCTGCGGATATCGGTGGTATTACGCTTCAGATTACCAACAATCTGGGTAGTACTTGGACGTATGAAACGCCTTATACCACATCGGCAATTGCGGCTAGTTATAATGACAGTACCGCCTCATCTTTAATTACAATCAAAAGCAGCAGCACGGCAACCAACTTCTGGTTCAAAGGCATATTTATTGCCGATTACGGTGGAGCAAACGTCAAAGTAGAAGGCTTTGATAATGGAATATCAACAGGATCCGTCAATCTAACGTTATCTACCAATAATTTCGAGAATACCTTTACCACAACCCAGTTAACGCAAAGTATTTTCCAGAATGTCGATGAAATCCGCATTACACCGCAATCGGGACCAAACATGTGGATTGCGTTGAATAATATCGTTATTGATAACCCGCCACCCGCTATCACTTCCGCCACCTACGATGCCAGCACGGGTGTACTGGCAGTCACCGGTACCAATATGACCAGCGGTGACAGCATTAATATTTCGAAACTGACGCTGACTGGCGAAGGCGGCAGTACCTATACGCTAACAACCAGCAATGTGACTGCCAGCAGCGCAACCGCGTTTTCAGTGACACTGAATGCCACCGACAAGGCGGCTATCAACCAGATTTTCAATAAAAACGGCACCAGCTCAACCAGTGCAACCACTTACAATCTCGCCGCAGCGGATGATTGGGATGCGAACGTCACCAGTGGTGATACTTCCGATGCCACCAATGCGATCATCACCAGTAATGTCGCCGCACCCACCATAACCAGTGCCACTTATGATGCGTCGACTGGGGCGCTAGTCGTGACCGGCACCGGATTTCTGAAACTGAGTGGTGCCACCAACGATATTGTCGCCAACAAACTCACGCTGACCGGCGAAGGCGGCAGCACCTATACGTTGACGAACACCAACAATGTTGAGATCACCTCCGGCACCAGTTTCACCCTCAACCTGAGTGCCACCGACAAGGCAGCAATCAACCAGATATTTAATAAAAATGGCACCAGTTCAACCAGTGCCACCACCTATAATCTGGCCGGTGCAGAAGACTGGGCGGCAGGTGCAGATTCGGCAGTAGTAGTGGCTGATACTACTGGCAATGGCATCACTACCAGTAACGTGGCCACCCCCACTATTACTAGCGCAACCTATGACGCATCAACCGGGGCGTTAGCCGTCACCGGTACCGGATTCCTGAAACTCAGTGGCGCTACCAATGATATTGATGTCAGCAAGTTCACCTTCACGGGTGAGGGTGGCACGACTTACACGCTGACCGATTCGACGGATATCGAGATCACCTCCGGCACAGCGTTCACCGTCATTCTCAGTGCCACCGACAAGGCCGCGATCAATCAGATCTTTAATAAGAACGGCACCAGCTCAACCAGTGCCACCACCTACAATCTGGCCGGTGCGGAAGACTGGGCTGCTGGCGCGGATTCAGCAGTGGTGGTCGCCGATCTTACCGGCAACGGTATCACCGCCAGTAACGTGGCGGCGCCTGCCATCACCAGCGCGACCTATGATGCATCAACCGGAGCGCTAGTCGTCACCGGCACTGGGTTCCTGAAACTAAATGGCGCCACCAATGATATTGTTGCCAACAAACTCACGCTGACCGGCGAAGGTGGCAGCACTTATACATTGACAGATACCAGCAATGTCGAAATCACTTCCGGCACCGCATTCACCGTCATTCTCAGTGCCACCGACAAGGCCGCCATCAACCAGGTTTTCAATAAAAACGGCACCAGTTCAACCAGCGCCACCACCTACAATCTGGCTGGCGCGGAAGACTGGGCTGCTGGTGCGGACTCAGCAGTGGTAGTGGCTGACACCACTGGCAACGGTATCACAGTAAGTAACGTGGCGGTGCCTACCATCACCAGCGCGACCTATGATGCATCAACTGGGGCATTAGCCGTTACTGGCAACGGATTCCTGCAGCTGAGTGGCGCCACCAATGATATTGATGTCAGCAAGCTTACCTTCACCGGTGAAGGTGGCAGCAGTTACACGCTGACCGACACTGCAGATGTCGAGATCACCTCCGGCACGGCGTTCACTGTCACGCTCAGTGCTACCGACAAGGCAGCCATCAACCTGATTTTAAATAAGAACGGTACCAGTTCACCCGATGCAACGACGTATAATCTGGCCGGAACTGAAGACTGGGCTACCGGTGCTGCCACAGCCGTTACGGTGGCGGATCTCACTAGTAATAGCATCACCGTGAGTAATTTCAACGCCACGCCAGTGATCAGCAACCTGAACAGTGACAGCGTGGCTTGGGCGGGAGTTGGTAATACTGCTACTCTGGATGTCAGCTCGAATGCCTCGATCACCGACACTGAACTCGGGGCCCTGAATAGCGGTAATGGCGATTGGTCTGGCGCCAGTCTGACCATTCAACGTGCCGGCACAGCAGTATCTGCAGATACCTTGGGTTTTGATACTGCCGGGGCACTCTTCACGGTCAGTGGCAGCAATCTGCAATCGGGCGGGCAGACCTTTGCGACGTTTACCAACACTGGTGGCGTGCTGAGTATCAGCTTCACCAGCAGCGGCACCGCCGCAACCACAGCACTGGTGGATGATGTCGCACAACATATCACCTACCGCAACGATACCCCTTCTGGTGACGCCACGATGCACTTTGCGCTGAGTGACGGCAACAGCGCTACGACCGCCGACGTGACGGTGACCAGCGATACCATCTACGTCACCAACGCGACGGATACGGCGACCATCAACGGCAGCGACGGTACCAGCCTGAGTGAAGCGGTCGCCATTGCCGCGGCCGACAGCACCGGCACCCAGACCATCGTCTTCGCCAGCTCGCTGGCCGGACAGACGATCACGCTGGCTGGCAATCTCGCCATCAACGAAAACCTGAATTTCGATTCCGATTCGGCGAGCGACCTCACGGTATCCGGCAGCACCATCACCTTCGGCGGCGGCACCACGCAGACCTGGAGCGATGGCAGCACTCACAGCACCGCGCTCAGCAGCACCATTGCCGGCAGCGGCAGTCTCGCCAAGACCGGTGCCGGTACGCTGACGCTGGGCTCCGCTTCCAATAACGCCGGCTGGTCCGGCGCCATGTCGGTCACCGGCGGCACGCTCGTGGCGCAAGACGGCACGCGACTGTCCAGCGGCACGCTGACGCTGGATGGCGGCACCTTGTCGATGACGGTTGTCGGCACGGCCGGCACCAGCACCACTGTGAGCAACGCCGTCACCATCGGCAGTGGCGGCGGTACGTTCAATATCGGCGGTGGCGGCGGCGCCAATATCGCCAACTTCAGCGGCGTCTTCTCCGGCAGCGGCGCCCTGACCAAGAACGGCGCTGCGATCCTGCAGCTGAGCGGCAGCAACAACGCCAGCTTCAGCGGCAGCACGACCATTTCCGCCGGTACCCTGCGCATCGCTGGCGCGAGCAATCTCGGCAGCGGCACCATCACGCTCAATGGTGCTACACTGGTCGACACCAACACCGGCACTGATACTGTCGCCAACGCCTTCGTGATCGGCAGCAGTGGTGCTACCTTCAGCAAGACCTCAGGTACGCTGGCCCTGACCGGCACGCTCAACGGCAGCGGCTCCATCACCAATTCCGGCGTTGGCGCGCTCAACCACACGGGCGGCGGTACGCTGACGCTCGATGGCGCCACCATCACCCGCGCCGCGAGCGCCGGAGCGGTAACGCTCACCAGCAACATCGCCGTCGGCAGTGGTGGCCTCACCATCAATTCCACGGGTGGCGACGTCACGCTCAAGGGCAATCTCAGCGGCTCCGGCAGCCTGAGCAAGCAAGGCATCAGCGGCAGCTACCTGTGGCTGTATGGGGACAACAGCAGCTACAGCGGCGCGCAGACCGTCGTCTCCGGCTGGCTGATCGCCAACTCCGCCACCGCGCTGGGTAGCGGCCAGATCACGCTGGATGCCGGCACCACGCTCGGCTTTAACGGCGGCGCTGCGGCCTTCAGCAACAACATCGTGCTGGCGGGTGACGCCACCTTGCAGAGTGCCAACACTACCAATACCGTCAGTACCTTGAGTGGCATCATCTCCGAAACGGGTGGCAGCCACAACCTCACGGTTGGCACCGCAACCGGCTTCAACACGGGCTTCATCTTCACCGGCACCAACACCTATACTGGCACGACCACAATCACTGGCACCAATACTCTACAGATCACCGATGCCAACCATCTCAGCACGGCAGCCATCACGCTCAGTGGCGCCACGCTGCAGGTCAATGGCAGCGGCGTCACGCTGGCCAATGCCATCAATCTGAGCAGCAGCTCGACGATCAGCAACGCCCATGCCGTCACGCTCTCGGGTGTCATCTCGGGCAGCCAGAATTTCACCAAGAGCGGCGCCGGCACACTGATCCTGAGCAACACCGAAACCTACACCGGCTCGACCACCGTCAGCGCCGGTACCCTGCAGGTGGATGGCGCCCTGGGCGCGACCTCGGGTGTCACTGTCGCATCCGGCGGCACGCTGAGTGGCACCGGCAGTGTCTTCGCCAGCGCGTCGACCAACACCTTGACGGTGCAGAGTGGTGGTACGCTCTCACCCGGTAACAGTCCCGGCACGATCACCGTCAATGGCAACCTGACCATGAACTCAGGCAGTACCCTTGCGATCGAAATAGATGGCGCCACAGCAGGGACACAATATGATCAGGTCATCGTAAATGGCGCCGTTGCTGTCAGCGGAGCTACTCTCGCTACAACGCACAATTACACTCCGAGCAGTGGTGACAATTACACCATCATTGTTAATGATGCCAGTGACGCCATTATAAGTACCTTCAGTAGCCTCAGTGAAAGTGCGACGATGACGGCTAGTGGTGATGGCTCTGTGCTGACAGCCAGCTACATCGGCGGTACAGGCAACGACTTCACTCTGACCGCACCAACTATTCCAGTAGTAACTTCTGTTTCTGCAAGCACAGCAAACGGAACTTATCACATCGGCGATACCATCACGATTAATGTCACATTTGATCAAAATGTCACCGTAGATACCACGGGAGGCACACCGACGTTACAGCTTGAAACAGGCGGCACGGACCATTCTGCTTCGTATGTTGCAGGATCCGGCAGCAACACGCTGATATTCAGTTATACCGTGCAGGAAGGTGATAGCAGTGCTGATCTGGATTATATTTCCAGCAGTGCACTAACGCTCAATAGCGGTACAATTCAAGATTCTCTTAATAACAATGCCACGTTAACACTGGCAAGCCCCGGCACTGCGAATTCCTTGGGAGCAAACAAAGCCATTGTGGTGGATGGTATACGCCCTATAGCAACGATTGCCGTTGCCAACAATACGCTGAAAATCGGGAACACCTCACTGGTCACCATCACCTTCTCCGAAGCGGTGACCGGCTTCACCAACGCTGATTTAACCGTCGCGAATGGCACACTGAGTGCGGTGTCTTCCAGCGACGGCGGCATTACCTGGACCGCCACCCTGACACCAACGGCCAGCACCACTGACGCCACTAACCTCATAACGCTGGATAACACCGGTGTGACTGATGCCGCCGGTAATGCCGGTAGCGGCAGCACCGACTCCAATAACTACGCCATTGATACAGCACGCCCCACCGCCTCAATCGTCGTGGCGGATAATGCGCTTTCCGTCGGTGAAACTTCGCTGGTGACCATTACCTTCAGTGAAGCCGTCACCAGCTTTACCAACGCCGATTTAACCGTGGCGAACGGCACACTGAGTGCGGTGTCCTCCAGCGACGGCGGCATTACCTGGACCGCCACCCTGACCCCAACAGCCAGCACCACCGACGCCACTAACCTCATCACGTTGGATAATACTGGCGTGACTGATGCCGCTGGTAACGCAGGGACCGGGTCTACCGATTCCAATAACTACGCCATTGATACGGTTCAGCAATCGGCTGTGCCCGGTGGCGATCCGGAATTCAAGGTCACCGATGGCAACCCGAGTTCAACCGCCAGAACCGAACCTGCATCGTCTGTTATACAAAATCAGACTTCTGCTCTGACATCGAATAACGGAAACAACTTACTGGGATCACCATCATTCTTTAGCACATCATCGCTGAATGAATCTGTGCCCTCCACTACAGTAGTATTTGGGTCGGCGGGACAAGGCGGCGGGGCAACACCATCTAGTACCATTGCCGATATTTTTGTCGGTAATACCAATGGTCACGAGCTGGACCAAAGCCATGTCAACTACACAGGAAACAGTCGGGCATTAGGCGGTTCATCAACGCTAGCCGGATTATTTGGCAGCATTGCACTGCCAGGAAATACACCACTCTCTGTATTTTCTGGTGGCAGTTGGAGCCAGGTGCTGGGGTACGATAACAGTGTAAGTTCTGCCCCTGATCATATTTTTGGCGCACCAGTGTTTGCCCAACAATTAAAAGGGCTGGATGAATATGAACAACGTCAGCTGGTTGCTATTGAAATGGCATTGGGAACGGTACAGACCCCTACTGTTTAGCCAGCCACAAAGACAGAGCTTGATTACATCAACAGGGATAAGGATATTTTACTATGCAGAAAGGCCCTAAACTCTTCAGTATCAGCATCATTGCATTGCTGATCAGCGGTTGTGCCGTTACCAGTAAACCGCTTGATCGGGTTCAGAGTGAACAACGTTCCTATGCTGACCTGGGTGTTATGTTCCGTGATCAGGAACCAGTCACCGCACCCATTACCCTCCATGATGCGATGGCTCGTGCCTTAAAATACAATCTGGAAGCGCGCTTAAAAGTAATGGAAGAGGCGCTGGCACAACGACAGCTGGACCTCTCGACTTTTGATATGTTACCCAAAATGGCCGCCGAGGCCGGTTATGTCACCCGCAGTAATGTCAGTGCATCCAGTAGCGAAAGCGTACTTAGTGGCACTACGTCTCTCGAACCCTCTACATCGCAGGATCGAAACCGCCGGGTGGCAGATCTAACCATGGTCTGGAATGTGCTGGATTTCGGGGTCAGTTATGTCACAGCCAAACAACAATCAGATCAACGCTGGATAGCCGAAGAACGGCGTCGCAAAGTGATCCATACCATTGTTCAGGATGTACGTTCCGCATACTGGCGAGCCGTGGCAGCAGAACGTCTGCTGACACGCATTGACGGTTTAATTGATCGCGTAAATATGGCTCGCGAATCTAGCCAGAAGATGACCGCGCAACAAGTCGGCGACCCGATCGAAGCACTCAGTTATCAGCGGGCATTGATTGATGCCACCCGGCAACTAGAAGAACAACGCCGGGCATTATCCTTAGCTAAAACCGAGCTGGCCACATTAATGAATTTGCCGTTAGGCACCGATTATAAACTAGCTATGCCCGATGAAAATCAGTTACCGGAACCGGTACTCAATGTAGATTTCAGTAAATTAGAAAAAGCAGCACTTATCAGCCGTCCGGAATTACGTGAACAGGATTATCAGGTTCGGATCAGTGCAGCGGAAACCCGAAAAGCGTTACTGCGAATGCTACCTGGTCTGGAGCTATCTGCCGGTGAGCACCATGATAGTAACTCCTTTCTGGTCAACCAGAACTGGGCAGATGCTGGGGTAAAAGTGACCTGGAATCTGTTTAATGTGCTATCCGGCCCAACAGCACAAAAGGTTGCTAAAGCAGGACAAACCGTAGCGGAAGCCCGTCGTCAAGCGATGTCGATGGCGATCATGGCGCAGCTCTATGTCGCACGAGCCAACTTTAATGAAGCCTTGCGGCAATACCACACCGGAGAAGAACTGCAGAGAATAGACGATAAGATCGCCGGGCAATTGCGCAATCGTTATAAAGCTGGCGGCATTGGTGAATTACAACTGATCCAAGGCGAACTCAATGCATTAAGTACCTCGCTGCGGCACGATTTAGCCTATGCTGAACTACGAAATGCCTATGGTCAGATTTTTGCCACCGTCGGTCTGGATCCACTACCAAAAAATCAAGCAGCAGATAACCTGAACCATATCAGTCAGGTTCTGTCACAGTCTGAACACAACTGGGATGCGGGGGATATCAGCGCTCTACAACCAGAATAAGACAACCAGCAATGATGGCGGCGACATATCGCTGAATATGTCGCCGTCAAGAGCAGCAAGTGAACCAAGATACGATAGCCGTGAACACACTAAACGTTTGCTTCTGGCTTTGCTGGTGATTGAGACATGCCCAGCCGTTCATGAGGCATATCCAACCACTGCACTAAATCCGCTGCTGGCATTGGGTAAGCGAACATAAAACCCTGCATCTGCCGGTAACCGATCTGCTGCAATCTTTCATATTCCATCTGATTTTCTACCCCCTCTGCGATCAGCTCCATATGCATGCTGGTTGCCATATCAAAGACTGCCTGCGACAGCGATGCATCACCTTCCGCCAGTAACATGACAAACGAGCGATCTAATTTGACAGTATCAAAGGGCAGATCGCGTAAACGAGTCAGTGACGAATAGCCGGTACCAAAATCATCCAGATGCAAGCTGACCCCCGCATCGACGAATTGGCGCATGGTTTGTTCTACCTGTTCAGGGTATAACAGCATCGCACCTTCCGTTAACTCCACCGTCAGCGCCGATGATGGTAAACCATGTTCAGCCACCATCCGCAGCATAGTCACGGCCAGCTGGCGATCAGCAAATTGCAGTGGTGATAAATTGATCTGCAATTTAAGCTCCGGATCATGCAGACGGAACTGGCTTAGCGCCGTCAGACCTTTGGCCAGTAATTGCATAGACAGTGGATGGATCAGGCCTAGATCTTCCGCCAGACGGATAAAACCCAGCGTGGGTACAAACTCACCATCCCGCTGCCAGCGTGCCAGCATCTCTACCGACAAGACCTTCCCTGTATTGGTATCAATCACCGGCTGGAAATATGGTTCGATAGTCTGTTCAGTAATGGCCTGCCGTAATGATTGTTCTAGTGTCATGCGTTCCGAAGCGACGCCGCTCATTCCGGTTTCAAACTGACGCACACAGGATTTACCTTCCCGTTTCGCGGCATACATGGCCAGATCGGCTTGGCGCATTAATTCCAAACCTTCGGCTTTACCATCCCATTCAGCAATACCGATAGATCCCGAGACTGTTAATTTATGGTGACCAAAATGAATCGGTTCAAGCAGTAACTCAATGAGCCGTTCAGCCAGTAAATGACCTTGTTCTGTCGTGGTATTTGGCATCAGCACCGCAAATTCATCACCGCCCATGCGGAATAATCGATCCTGTCGGCGCATGACCTGACGCATGCGCTGCGCGACTTCCTGCAATAATAAGTCGCCAGCAGCATGACCAAGGCTGTCATTGATTAGCTTAAAGCCATCCAGATCCATCAGCAGCATGGTCAGTGACATACCGAGCTGACAGCTCTTCATCATTCGTTCGACCTGCTCTTCCATGCCTCGACGATTTCCCAATGCGGTTAATGCATCAGTAATACTCAGATCATGCATATTTTTTTGCGCAGCTTGTACTTCATCCATAAGTTCATTAAACGAGCGAGCCAGCAGATCCAGTTCATTTTGCCCTTCAACAGGCCAGTAAACGCGTTCACCTTGCGTCCGTCGCCAAGCCAGATCGGCAAAAGTTTCAATACGAGCGACAATCAATTGATTTAATAAACGCTGTAGCACCCAGGAAGCCAATAACAACACCACCAGCAGACCAAAGGTAAATATTGCCATGAGCATATAACGAGGCTGCCAGTTAATATCCTTGCTGACCTGTAGCCACATCACGGGAACTTGCCAACCATCTAGTTGTTTTCTGGCTGTTTGTTCCGTATGAAAAAAATCATTAGCCGATTTTTTTGGCGGCACAGCGGCGAGTAACTCTAAGCGGATTTCGGCTAATTGTTGCAGGCGTTTCAGATCGTCATCATCCATGTAACGACCGAAAATCATCAATCCGCTAGATGGCTTTTCCTGCAGCGAATCAAAAATACCAGAGACGGCAATGATTAATGCACGACCATTGTACATTGTTAGATACGTTCTTGGTTTCGCTGTTCCATCAACTCCCGTTTGCCATTCCGGTAATTTTGCAAATAAAGAGATGAGTGATGATGAACGAATGGCTGGCGTTGCTTTTAAATCTGGAATACCGGAATCAAGCGCAGAAGAAAAAAGCAATTTCTCCGGTGCCGTCATCATGGCAACAAAATCCAGCTGCATGACATCAAGTGATTGCTGGGTAAAGTTGTCGCTTTCAAATTTGCGATTGGGCTGGTTCACATACGCATAAGCATCATTCCAAACGGCATAATCCCTTATCGCCCGGCCTAGCCCTTCCCGTTCATTTTTCAGCAATAATTCGACTTTGGTTAATTCGGCAGAGACCTGTTCCGCATCTGTTTTGTGATACAACCAACTCATAATGCCGATGCAACTGGCGGTGACCAAAAAAGCCAGCGCAATAACAAACACACCAACACGAGTGATTATCTGTCGATGCAGTCGGGTCGTTAACATTAATTTTTTCACTAACTCAAAGTCCATGGGAATAACCAATTGATGACACACGGATCTTGCTACCAACGTGTCATATGGTGTTTGTATCAATGATAGATGAAATTGAGGTCAGACCGGTAAGGCGGCCAGCAAAAATGCGGACAAAAGCCCGATTATTAACGCGGGAAAGAGTTTAATTAGTTATTTAAACATCACTTTTTCAGCAAAGAAATCTAAGATGATCTCGACATAGCAAGTCAGTTCCATTCGTTAGAAATCTTACAAACACCGCCAGCACAGCCTTCTGGTGCTGGCGTTTTTTTCGTTACGGTCGCCTTTTTATTAACGCAATAAGGCATCCATTACTTCAATTTTGGCGGGCACCAACTTATACAGATAAACAGGCCGCCCGACAGAGCCATAAAAAATATCGGTATCCAGCACACCGATCTCGGCCATATACACCAGATATTTGCGACAAGACACCCGTGAAATACCGATCTCCGCAGCCATTTCTTCGGTAGAAAAAGCCTGTTTCCGGCTCTGTTTAACCCATTCCCATACCGATTGTAATGTCAGTTTGGTCAGGCCTTTTGGCAATTTGGTCTTGTCCGGTGTCAGGCGATTGTTATTACGACGGATCAGCGTATCCAGCTCAGATTGATTCAATGCGGCGGTCTGCTCCAGTAACTGATGCTCTTCCCGATAAGCCGATAACGCCTCCTGAAAGCGGGTAAACTGGAACGGTTTGATCAGATAATCGACCACACCATACCGCAGTGCTTTTTTGATGGCAGGCATATCGCTGGCGGAAGAGATCATGATGACATCAACATTATTCGGCATCTGCCGGATAACCGGCAGCAGATCCAGCCCGTTGTCTTTCTGCATGTAGATATCCAGCAGCACCAGATCGATCGGTGCATCGCCTTCCAGCAGCATCTGTTTGGCGGCCTGAATGGTCGAGACGGAACCCTGCCAGCGGAAACCATCCACCTGTTCCAGATAGCGGCGATTCAGCTCGGCCACCATCGGGTCATCATCGACAATCAATACATTAATCACAGGCCGTTCTCCTTGCTGGCATAAGGTAAGGTAACAATAAATCGTGTGCCCACGCCCTTATTGCTTTCACATTCGATGGTACCGCCCAATTTCTCCAAACTCTGTTTGACTAAAAACAGGCCAATGCCACGGCGGGTGCCCTTGGTGGAAAAACCATGTTCAAAAATATGCGGAAATACCGCCGGATCGATGCCATTACCATTATCACGCACTGTGCAGCGTAACCGGCCATCATCATGATCAAAAGTCAGGACAATACCGGGTGACTCACAACTATCCAGTGCATCCATGGCATTTTCCAGTAAATTGCCCAGCACGGTGACTAACTCGTGTGTCACTTCGGCTTGTGCTGATTCCGGCAGATAACTGGTCGGTGTAATGCTGACATCGACACCAATTTCCCGCCCACGATTCATTTTACCCAGCATAAAACCGGCAATGACCGGATCTTTAATCTGCCGGATCAACGAGCCCACTTCGGTATGGTAATGATTCGCGGTATCCATGATGTAGTTTTCTAACTGATCATAGGCACGGATGTTCACCATACCAAGAATGACATGCAGTTTATTCATGAATTCATGCGCCTGTACTCGTAAGGCTTCGGCGTAATGCGAGATGCCGGTCAGGCGTTGCACTAACTGGCTGACTTCCGTCTTGTCGCGAAAGGTTACGATAGCACCGGTGACCTGACCATTTACCCGCACCGGAACGCTGTTGGTCAGCAAGGTACTGCCGTTGAATTCAATTTCTTCATCTTGCCGCGCTTGCCCGGATTCTAACACCTGGCGTAAATGCAATAACGCGGGCCAATGTTTACTACTTTCGGTCAGCAGCAAGTTTTCCAGCTCGCCATTCTGGCGTAGCAGTCGTTTCGCTTCATCGTTAATTAAGGTGATCTGGGCATCAGCATTGACGGCAATGATCCCTTCCTTAATCGATTGCAGCATGGCATTGCGCTCTTCCAACAACGAGGCAATCTCTGAAGGCTCCATGCCAAACATGATTTTTTTGATTTGGCGCGCCAGAATAAAGGCCCCCAGCGTCCCGATCAAACCGCCAAAAATAATGGCCCAATAGGTGATCCAACGATTCTTAGCGATAGTTTGTTCGACTTTTGCGGTGGAGATGCCCACCGCGATGGCACCGATCTGTTGATGATTAGCATCAAACAACGGGCTGATGAGGCGTAACGCCGGCCCCAGCGTGCCTTTGGCTTCAGAGATAGATTCCTCGCCATGCAGTGCTTTGGTTTCATCGCCACCAGTGAAATGTTTACCGATCAAGCTGGGATCAGGATGCGTTTGCCGGATGCCCTGCATATCCATCACCACAATAAATAACAGATCGTTTTGGTGGCGGACTTGTTCAACATAGTCCTGTAATGCAGGTAATAAGATCGGCGTTTGTAAGGCTTGCGCAACAAAGGGTGTTACGGTCAACGTATGTAACACGGCAATGGCTTTGTCTTCCAGACTCAGTTTAGATTGCTGCGTTGATTGCGCCAGATACACGGAATGCACGACAAACAATACGACAGCAATGACAGAACAAACCAGTAATGTGATTGTGGTGCGTAGTTTGAGCGGAGAGTTTTGTTTGAACACCTGACGTTTTCCTTTTTGGGTTACGATGATTATTTTACCTCCATTCCCAATTTAAGCCCGCTAAATCCCGCACGTTCGATACCCATCCTGACGAAAAGTATAGAACGTGCGCTGTTACATCCCTTTACTTACACAGTCAGACTTTCGAGTTTGTTACGACGTGTCTTCACCATACCAGTGCGTAGTGCGGTTTCAGCCACTACTTCACTGACACGTTTTACAACTTCTTTGTTGAAAATATCCGGAATGATGTAGTTCTCATTCAATTCTTCGTCTGAGACCACGGATGCTATCGCATAGGCCACCGCCAATTTCATCTCTTCGGTGATCTGACGGGCACCACAATCCAGTGCACCACGGAAGATGCCTGGGAAACACAATACGTTGTTTAATTGGTTCGGATAATCAGAACGTCCGGTTGCCATGACGCGAACATACGGTGCCGCGACTTCCGGTGAGATTTCCGGTGCCGGATTGGCCATCGCAAATACAATCGGATCTTTGGCCATTTTCTTCAAGTCATCGACTTTCAATACACCTGGACCAGACAGACCCACGAATACATCGGCACCTTCAATCACTGTCGACAAAGGGCCCTGTTCATTATTTGGGTTAGTGATGCGGGCATATTCATTCCAGCTGTCGTTGCTGTAAGGTTCACCGCGGTAAATGGCACCGTGACGATCAACACCAATTAGATTTTTCACACCCGCACTCAGCAGCATTTTCGATACCGCGATACCGGCAGCGCCGATACCCACCACCACCACTTTCACATCGGCGATGTTCTTTTTACACACTTTTAGTGCATTCAGGAAACCCGCCAACACAGTAATAGCGGTGCCGTGTTGGTCATCGTGGAATACCGGGATATCCAGCTCTTTTTTCAGCCGTTCTTCGATTTCAAAACAACGTGGCGCAGAGATATCTTCCAGATTGATACCACCAAACGTTGGCGCCAGCGCTTTGACAATGGCGATGATCTCTTCGGTATCTTTGGTGTCCAGACAAATCGGGAAGGCATCCACACCAGCAAATTGTTTAAACAGTGCGGCTTTGCCTTCCATGACCGGCATTGCGGCTTCTGGGCCGATATCACCTAAACCCAGCACCGCGGTGCCATCAGAGACGACGGCAACCGTATTTTTCTTGATAGTCAGGTCATAAGCTCGTTCTGGATTGTGTGCAATCTCCATACATACCTGAGCTACACCGGGTGTATACACTTTGGCTAAATCCGCCATAGTGTCGATGCTGTTTTTCAGTGTGGTTTCCAGTTTACCACCCAGATGCAAATGCGTTATTTCATCCATAAACTGAATATCGGATTCACCGAAACGATTTTCCAGATGATCTTTTATTTGTGCAATGCTGGTCAGATCATTTACGTGAAAATGAACCAACACTGATTTGTCATTATTTTCTTTATATGACGCTTCAATTTTATTAATTTCACCACTGTTAAATTCAATGCCGTGAATAATTTCATTCACATATTTTATTTTTTCGCCACCAATGGCACGAACAATATAATTGTGATGTTTTACTGCATTCATAGTCATGATATTTACTCTCAGTTGAATTCTGTATTAATGCCACATTTGCAATAAGATGGTTGCTGCAATAACGGTTGCGGCACCACCAATTCGAGTAGAGATTTGTGCGAATGGCATTAACGACATACGGTTAGCAGCAGAAAGAATCGCTACATCACCTGTGCCACCTAAACCACCACGGCAACCGGTCACAATTGCAGCTTCGATCGGATACATATTGATTAATCGGCCCACATAGAAACCAGAGACAATCATCGAAACTACAATCGCCACACAAGTCAGGACATAAGGCAGTGAAATGATGGCCGCCACGTCTTTGATCGGAACGTACAACATGCCCAACCCCACCATTAATGGCCACGTTAAATTGCCAGCGATGAATTTATAGAGTTGGAAGGCACCGGTTTCTAATTTTTCTGGGATGATTTTCAATGATTTAGCTGCAGCAGCAGCCAGGATCATAATGATTGGGCCAGGGATACCAATGAAATGAGCTAACACGGTGCCAACGATGAAGAAAGAGCATGCCATCAGCAAACCCGCCCCCATGATGGAGAAATCAATCGGTTTATCGGCCGCAGAAGGCATGTTGGCCAGATTTTCACTGGATTTAACCAGCACGCCATCACCGCTGTATTCAGGTTTCTTTTCACCCAAACGTTTCAGCAACCCCGCGGCAATGATCGCGACCACGTTCCCAATCACTGCCGCAGGGATCATCTGCGCCACAAAGGTACCCGCTTCCTGGCCTAAGATGCCTGAATACGCGATAGAGAGCGGCAGAATACCTTCACCGACACCACCACAAATGATCGGTACAATGATGTAGAAAATCGTGTGATGAACGCTGTAACCCAATGCCACACCAACCAGCAAGCCGGTTGCCACCGCCACCGCAGTACCCACAATCATCGGAACAAAGATACGCGTGATGCCGTTGATCAACGTCTGGCGATGCATACCCAACATGCTGCCGCAGACCAGGATCGCGATATACAAATACAGGAAGTTCGCTTTTTTCATCAAGGTAGTGACAGCATCCATCACGGATGGTGGTAAGACATGCCAATACACTAGGAAAGAAGGCACCATCAATGCCAGAATTGCCGGGCCACCAATATTTCGCAGAATCGGTAATTTCATACCTAATTCACTTAAAATAACACCCATTACCATGATCACAGCAAATCCACCAATAATATCATTGGGCAGATTTCCTGTTTTAGCTGCAAAAATAACAATTAAAGATAAAACGATATAAACTGGCAGTGAAATAACACCGACTTTTATATCCATTAATTTTTCAAATAATCCAGGGGCTTTTATTTGCCCGACATCTTCTAATACAGAAGGTGGTGAAAGGTTGCTCATATATATTGCTCCTTTACAGTGTGGTTGCTGTGTAATCTTGTTTTTGTTTTAACCAAACTATATAAGGTTTTCGCAAGGATAATATTTAACGAAACTAAAGAACCTATTGCGTAATTAAAGTAAGCAGACATTCGTTAATATATTGTGATAGGAAATTTTTCTCAGTAATTCTTAATGATTTGTCTGTGATGCAGGTAACGGATCATCCAGTTTCTTTATAGAAAATAGGCTGAGGTTCAAATAATCAATAGATCGTGACGAACGGTTTACGGCTTGCGATGATGGCGATAAAGTAGAGCGATTCATCTCCCTTTGTGTCTCAAAAAGGCCCGATATGTATACTTTATTTTATGCCCCCACGCCCAACGGTAAAAAAATCACCCTGATGCTGGAAGCGCTCAATGTGTCGTATCAGGTGATCCCGATTAATATCCGCAAAGGGGATCAATTCCTGCCCAGTTTTTTGGCCATTTCACCGAATAACCGCATCCCGGCATTGATTGATCATGAAAATAACATCGCGATTTTTGAATCGGGTGCCATTTTGACTTATCTGGCAGAGAAGCACGGCCAGTTCTTACCTGCGCAGGGCGCAGACCGGTATGCTGTTTTACAATGGCTGTACTGGCAAATGGGCGGCTTGGGCCCGATGGCTGGTCAAAACCACCATTTCAATCACTATGCGCCGGAAGTAGTGCCCTACGGGATCAAACGCTATACCGAAGAAACGGCGCGTTTATACGGAGTCCTAAATAACCAGCTAGCGGATAAGCGTTATGTGGCCGGTAATGAGTATTCGATTGCTGATATGGCGATTTATCCGTGGGTCACGCTCTATGAGCACCAAAAGCAGGATCTCAGCCAATTCCCGCATATTTCACGTTATATGCAAACTATGGCTGCGCGGGATGATGTGCAACGGGGTATGCAAAAATATGCGGATTTTGATTGGGAAACCAGTCTGACTGAAACGCAGTTGCAAGCCTTACTGCAAAACCATCAGGCTTAAAGAATGCAATGAACGAAGCTGGTTATTCCGCCGGGGTTTTCTTCTTTATTTTGCAGGCCACTTGCGCCGGAAACGGCAGAGTGGCCACCGGCCATTGCTGACGTAACAACACATCCACGCGTTCCGCTTTGGCATACAACCAGCCCTGATGTCGCCAGACACCATGCCGGAGTAACCATTCCGCTTGCTGACTGGTTTCGACACCTTCCGCGATAATATCAATGTCCAGATTCTGCGATAAATGGATGATCGCTTCTAATACCGGCGCATTCACCGATCCGGTGCCGATGGTGGCGACAAAAGAGCGATCAACTTTGAGCGTATTCACTGGCAAACTTTGTAAATAACCCAGACTGGAATAACCAGTACCAAAGTCATCTATCGCAATTGCAATTTTCTGTTGGCGCAGTTGCTGCAGTGTAGCCAAAATGACCGGATTATTGTGCTCCATGATCTCCGATTCAGTGATCTCTACATGTAAGCCCGGCAGATAGCGTTTGTGGTGTAAGAGCTGGCTGATAAAGGCCGATGAATTAAGATGCTGAGCCGACACATTCAACGATAAATACAGTTTGGGATATAACGCCAGTAACGGTTCCAGTTCAATTTGCGCCTGCTCCATCTGCAACACCGTGAGTGGCACAATAACGCCAGTGCTTTCCGTCATCGGAATAAACTCCGCCGGATTAATCAAACCTGCAACCGGATGCTGCCAGCGCATCAACACTTCCACCCCCATCAAGGAACCGTCACGTGCATCCACGATCGGCTGATAGACGTTAAAAAACTGCCGCTGCCGCATGGCAATAAGTAACTGTCGTTTTGGATCCGTCGCTTTTTGTCGCAGAAAAATAAATAACAACGTCAGCAACAATTGAAGCACCAGCGCCAATAACCACCATTGCCAACCGGGTAGATAAACCCCCTGATAAAGTGTCTTAGTATCGACACTGATCATCAGCACTAACTGGGGTAAGGAAATAAATGGCCGCGCATACCAATATTGCGAGTGCAGATTATCGCCCCGCCCTTCCAGCATTTGCGGTGTGGTCAGCGGGAACAGCGCTTTCGGGCTATTGATTGGCAAAGAATAAGTACCATTCAACGCTAATGGCACGCCACTTTGTGCGTCAATAAAACCTAAAAATTGATAATTCAGCACCAGACTCGACATCGTATCGCGCAACGTCTGCATCGGTATAAAGGCGGTATTTTCATAACCATCGCGACCGAAGCGACCGATGTGCAGACCAACCCGATTTTGCAGGCTGTCCATGACTGGCGCACGCACATGGATATGAGTAGCAGACCGGTCGTAGGGAACATTGTAAGGTTCGATAGAAGTTTGCCAGCTGGAACACACCAACTGGCCTTTGCGATCAAACAGTGAAAATTCGGCGACCTGCGACAGACCGGCATGAAAATAATGAAATTTTCGTTGCACGTAGGCCGAACAGTTACGGGGTAATGATTCCATTTCGATCAGCGCAGCGACAATATCCACCACAGAATGTTCAAAATAGCGCGCCAGTTGATCGACCTGCAACCGCACTTCATCCTGTCGCTGGGCTTTCGCTTCCAGCAACATCGTCGGATAACCAACACTCAGCAACAACAGCAAAACCACTGATGCCGAAATAAACGGAGATACCAGCCTACGCAGGCGGGCCTTCCAATCCATCTAACGCTCCATGAAATTCAAGGTTACGTTTAAAGCATATATAGGAATCGAAGCGCCGCGCGAAAATATTAAAACTTAGCCGCAGGGCGTATCACCCACCACCGGCAACCGCAGATATTGCTGTAAAAACTCGGCAAATGGTAAATGATCATCCGCTTCCAGTTCGCTTTGTTTTAGCAACGAAGCTTCGGCTTCATCCGTGAAATAATTCGCTTCCCAATATTGTAGCGGCGCGTTTTGTAATTCTTTACGGAAGCGCTCTGCCTGTTGGCGGCCAAACTCAGCACCATCCAAATTATGATGTAACAAATGCGTTAACAACTGCGCCGACAAGGTTTTTCCCGGATCAGCCAGTTTTTCCCGTTGTGCTTGTAATGCCAGCTGATAATGCACCCGACCATAAGCTCGGTCTAATAACTGCGCTACCATCTGGAG
This sequence comes from uncultured Tolumonas sp., assembly GCF_963678185.1. Lineage (NCBI taxonomy): Bacteria > Pseudomonadati > Pseudomonadota > Gammaproteobacteria > Aeromonadales > Aeromonadaceae > Tolumonas > uncultured Tolumonas sp. The sequence continues at coordinate 2,665,672 of NZ_OY782757.1, read as the reverse complement.
TTCGTCAAACAGCTGGCCACCCCATTCCGGCAACGACAACTCGCCCTGTGCGGTCTGTAATAATAAGCCCGGACGGCGCCCTTCCAGCGCAACACGTGACATATTGTGGCGATTACGTTCGATCTCTGCAGCCTCCAACATCGGTGATGGGCGCAATAAACACCAGACCAAAAAGAGATCGAGGAAACGTAGTTGCTGAATTTCCACGCCCAGTGGGGTAAACGGGTTGATATCCAGCGTGCGCAGTTCGATGTAATCAATACCGCGTCGCTCAAGTGCCACTAACGCCCGTTCATTAGAACGTGGTGTCCGTTTCGGCCGGATCGGCGCATACAATTCATTTTCCAGCTGCAAGACATGATCATTCAGCTGACGATAATCATCACCCACCTTAACGCCCAAGTCGGCAAACGAGCTTTCTTTGGTCGCTAACGCCTGACGTACCGACGTCAGATATTCGTGCAAGCTGCTGTGGCTGATATTCAAGCTGGCCTGCGATTTATTGGTATAACCCAGATCAGATAACCGCAGTGACGTGGCGTAGGGCAAATACAATGTGCCTTTACCCACTCGTTCAAATGGTAGACTTGTTTCACGCCCTTGCAGGAACGAGCTACAAATGGTTGGTGAAGCACCAAACAGATAAGGGATCAGCCAGCCAAATCGGTAAACGTTACGGATCAAGTCCATGTAGCTGTCAGAAATCAGTTTACACTGACAACATTCTTGCTGTTTTATTTGCTGCCATTCATTCCAAAAACTGTCTGGCATCGAGAAATTAAAATGCACGCCAGCAATCACCTGCATCATGCTGCCATAGCGGTGGTGCAACCCTTGCCGATATAACGTCTTCAGACGGCCAATATTGGAATTGCCGTATTGCGCCAGCCGGATCGACTCTTCACCACCGATAAAACAGGGCATCGATAACGGCCACAACCGCTCTTCACCTAAGTTTTGCTGCGAAAAACGGTGAATATCGCCGAGTTGCGCCAGCAGAATGTCCAGCGAATCGGACACCGGTGTAATAAATTCCATCAAACTTTCGGAATAGTCAGTCGTAATATTGGCATGCGTCAATGCCGCACCTAATTGCCGGGGGTGATCCAGCGGCGATAAGCGGCCTTCCGGGGTAATACGTAATGACTCGCGCTCGATCCCACGGCGAATGCCGCGTACAGCAAAAACCCGCTCCGGAGCACTTAACTGCTCGATGATTTCAGACAAAGAAAACGGCAACGACATAGAAGACCTCATGACTGGGCAATGACGGCAATATAGACAGATCAGCAATCATGTCATATAGATGCATAATAACATGAGATGGACATAACGAGTCTGCGGTGAATCGATTGTATGTCCTGATGAATTAGTGTGTCATAGTTCAATAAGTAAAGAAAAAAACTATTCCCAAAAGTTTTTGGAACAAACACATGGCCGCACAAAATCCAGCGTTAGCGTTGCAACCACACCAATTAAAAATGGTGGATGTTTTCCGTTACGAATACGGCAGCCCAACGCTGGATGAAAAACTCGCACAATATGCACCAGATGAATCACTTTCCAGCCGTTTTTTGGTCAAGATGGAAATTGGACGACTCGCCAAACCCTGTAACCGGATCATTGATCTGCGAGACTTACAGTCTGACTGGAAACCCTTCGAATATAATGGGGTTAAGCATTATATTAATGACATTACCGCCCAAGATTTCATCAACACCGTCAAAAGCTATAAAGGTTATACCCTTGGTGCTTATGAACTTATTATCAAAAGAGCGCGCGAGAAAAAAAGAGAAGCAATCACCAACCCTAATTCGATTAGCGTTCCAGAGGTTAATTACACGTCGTTAACTCATTTTTATCAGCGTAAAGAACAACGCCTCTATTTTGTTTCACCAATAGAAATTTATATTGATGACCCAAGAGACATGCCACTCTCTCAACAAAAAAAAGTCGCAATTACGGGTTCAACAACCGATATATCTCCTTTAGGTATGTGTATTAAACTATCGGGCATACAGATACCGAAAGACACTAAATTCATATATATTCGTTTCGTTGGGTTTGAAAAAGATTTTTCTTTCTCATCTCCTGCATTTGTGGTTTATGACATTTTATCCGTCATGTCAAAACAGACTAATTTTTATTATAAAATAAAAATGACCGCTAACCAGACAGAAGATATTGTTCATGAATTCCACAATCATCTGAAAAAATTCATTTTTGCTCAATTGCGCAGACATCGCGTTCCGATAGAAAATACGCAAGAAGCCGTGATTGTTAAAGCATATGAGCAATTTGTAGTTGGCAAACTTAATAGCCTGCCAATTTTTATGCAACATGAACATGGTAGATGGGTTCCTAACTCATTATATCTAACTGGATATAATGAGTTTCTATTGCAACGGTTAACTGATGAAAATCACACCTCCGTATTGAATGATTTCATCTGCCAGATCCCCATACAAAATGCCTTATTAACGGGCGAACGATTCACTCATTACTACTTATTTGCACCCGTCTCCAGCCCCGAAGGTTTTGCTAATTTTATGTGCATGCCATTAGCGGCTTGTATTAATGACCCCGACGCACGTGCAATAGCACAATTGGCTTATTTAAAAAGCAAAGGTAATTTAATGTTATATCGTTTAGACGGTATGACTATTCATCCAGATAAACAATGCCACATTCCCAGCTCACTACCTGATAGCTCAGGTGAGGTTTTTCAGCTGATTAATCAAAGCCCTGTTGAGCGAGCCAGACTATTGGCGTCTGCATACAAGCGGATGATCTGTATCAGTGATGAATCAGATTTACTCACTAAACTGGATTTGTTCGCTGAACCAGCACACGAAGATATTCAAAAAAATAAGATATTTCAGTTCATTCCTAAACATATTGGAATTAAAACAGAACTTCATATTGTAAAAAGCGAAGTGGATGACAAACGACAGGAAGATCGTTTTTTATATAAGATGCCTATCTTATTTTTCACCCCCAAAAAACCAAAAGAAAAATTCTCAGCGTTGACTATTGATATATCAACAAAAGGTCTGAAAATTCTGACTGAAAACCCTCTTAATTTTTTTGCTGGGGATTTATTATCCATTACTTTTCCTCATCTAGGAAATGAGGTTGGCGAACAAGTCATTCGCCAACCGTATATTGTTGTCAGCGCGAAAGGGAACATTGTTCATCTATTAGTCCATGGCAATATACAAACTCACGAAGCAAGAAAATGCATCAAAAAACTCATCCAAAACAATCTTAACTCCTTGACAGCAACAGGTTGCCGGGATGTTATTTATGGTTTACCAAGAGTAATCCGTAATTTATTTACCTTTAACCATCCGAACCCGGTATTTCTAGTCAAAAGGCATGACAAAAATCGCTATATCAGTGATATTGCTTTATCAGACAATACCGTCATGCCAGAAATAAGCATCAATGAAGATGAAAACAATGCCATCTTAAAAGTCATTTTGAAGCATGAGAATTTCATTCAAATGCTTAACGATGCTTGGGTTAAAATAAAAGAGCAGCAAGACATATTTTATTTTAATTTTTTAGTTACTGTTAAAGAAAAAACCAATCAAACCGGCCATTACATCATTATTAAAAACGCTGATGATTTGATGAAAAATGGACAAATGCAAGCGGCAATTCAGCAATCATCCATAATGGGTGAAACCAGATTACTTCGAGTCATGCTGACCCCAAAAGGGAAGGTATTTAATAAATATTTCCGGGATGAACTCGCTTATCTAACCCGCTATGCGCCTAATCGAGCAAAATTGACGTTAGACCAGATTAACCAAGTTGATGCTATCGGCCATATTCTGGATATAACTGAAGCCATCAATAATTTATACTAAGCACCTCACCAATTAACGTAGGATTAAACAATGGAATTCTGGCACGGTTTTATTACGTTAACAGTAATTCATCTGCTGGCTGCCGCATCCCCTGGCCCTGATTTTGCCTTGGTTTCACGCCAAGCGTTATTACAAGGGCGTCGAGCCGGTTTGTGGGTGAGCCTAGGGATCGCTCTGGGCCTAGGTATTCACATTGCCTACTCTGCTGCTGGTTTAGCCACGCTGATTGCTCATTCCACCATGTGGATGAGTGCGATTAAATTAATTGGTGGCAGCTATCTGCTTTACCTTGGTTTTCAAGGTATCCGCGCTAAAGCCCAATCAGGCGTGATCGCTAATGTGCCCGCTGTTATCACGGACGTTGCTGCTCATCATCTGGTCGGCAAAGGTTTTTTGTGTAATGCCTTGAATCCCAAAGCGCCGATCTATTTCCTATCATTGTTCACGATAGTGCTGTCTCCGAATCTGCCAGCCAGCACTTTAGTGATATATGGTGTTTGGATCATGCTACTACAGCTATTTTGGTTCAGCCTCATCACGCTGTTTTTCAGCCAACCGACCATCCGCCGTCGCTTCCTCGCCATCAGCCACTGGATCGACCGCGTGTTTGGTGTCGCTATGGTTGGATTAGGGTTGAAAGTGTTGTTGAGTAAGAATTGATGTATATTTGATTAGCAATGCCCTGTGTGAGATATAAAAAAACACAGGACAAACAATAAATACACTTATTCCATGGTGATTTTTTCATCCAAAAAATCACCATTATCCGTTCTATATCTTATAAAAAACGAACCTTGATCATATCTCGCATCATCAAAAGAACCATTTGATAATATATCACCTCTATTATTAAGTTTTTTTTCATATACTTTTTTATGTGTAAAAGTTTCATAGACTTGAGCTAAGTTTCCATAAATAGTCAATATAAACTCACCGTTAGCACTCATAGCTAAAGAATTTAAGTATGGCTCACTAACAATATTTGGTCTTTTAAAATAAATATATTTAACGCAAGACGTTCCGCATGGATATGTAATATTGTAAACTTCATTTTCGAAATATATATTGGATGGCTCATATTTGATGAATGGTAAAACAACATATTTTTTTTCATTATAAATTAACTTGCACACTTCGTTTTTTGTGCATGACACAGTAAAGTCATCATTATTTTTATAAATATGTTGCTCCGCATTGCATAGTGCGAAATAAAATACTGAAACAAAGAAAACAAAACATTTAACCAACATGTTAACCTCTTTAATTTTTATAAAATACATAATCATCACCATTGACTCCGCTAGGTGTCGGCAGCTTTTTATTATCTTTAGCAAAGGCAGGTATTGCTGGGTAGTTATCAGGGTCTTTTTTATGCAAAGCCCGCTGAGATTTAGGGCTAAAATAATTCATTCCACCAGGAATGATGTTGCTACTTTCTGGTGAAGATATAACCTCCTTAGCCACATATAAACATTCATCCCAATATTTTCCACTTGGATTTTGTATTTCTTTGTAATTAACAGGATCAATTTTCTTATTCCAACATGTGAATTGATATTTTGCCAAAACAACATCTTTATATGTTATTCCATAGATACCACTGTTCAACCTATTCCTAATCAACCATGCAACTGCTTTTTTAGAAGCCAAGTTCTGCCCTCTAGCTTCTCCATAAAGAGTTTTAGCTAAATAAATTTCTTCTTCATCCATAATTTTCTGAATGCAGGAAACCAATGATATCGGATTAAAATGCCAAACAACAGGCCCCAAAACGAGTGGAGCAGTAGTAATCCGACTCATCCATTCTAGCTTTTCCATTCGTTCTTTTTCATGACTCATGAGCGCTTTGGTTTCATCTTCAGTTGCTTCACTTGCCCAATTAGAAAATGTGGTTTTGATCGTATTAATGGTCGATTTATGCCATTCGCTCGGATGTTTGGCGACTAATTTTACTAATTGATTACGTTTTGATTGATCTTTGAACGCAGCCGAAATCTCTGTGCTATCAACGCCATTTTTGCCATCTCTATCAATGTTTTTATAGAGTTTCTGGAAGAAAGCAGGCATTTTTTCTGGGTCAAGATAGCCGTCCGCGTTCGTATTTTTCTCTTCCAGCAGCTTAAAGCCAAGCTTAGTTAGATCATATTGTGATAATATTTCTAGTTCTTTTTCGCTAATATAGCCATCAAATGCACCATTCAGGATCGGTAACTTGTCCACTTTATAAAAAACACCGTTATTGCTATCAGTTATTTTTTTACAAGCGGTGAGTTCAACAATATATTCTGCTTGCGTCTTCAATCCACCTGTACTAAATGTGATAGCATCTTTGTCTTTGTCTTTGTCTTTGTCTTTGTCTTTGTCTTTGTCTTTGTCTTTGTCTTTAATATAAATACTCGCGCCCGCAGAGATTTTTATATATTGTTTCCCTGATTTTAGCCCTGCTTCATTATTCAAAAAAGCCTGTATTTTGCTATCGCTATCGGTACTAAATATCTCAATGTGAACCTGATGTTTACTTACTTTTTGCCGACAAGCAGCTGGCATTTTGGGCACTTCATACAGCCCCATGAAACCAATAGCATCACCGGCTTTAATCGGTTGATTACATTTCACAATGCTATCAAATTGTGTTGGTGCTTGTGCGCTGAGTTCAGCAAACGAGTCATCAATACACACCCAAAACGGGCTGGGTGGTTGCCCAGCTTTTTCTGCATAACCACCACTAAGTAGCGTCGCTTTCGCCATTTTGCGTGCTTTACCGCCGATAGAACAGGTCACAACATCTTTACTGTTAAATTCAAACTCAGCAGTAATGTTTAACAAACCCAACGATTCACTGTTAGCGTCGCTAAAGAGCTGGCTGTTGTCTTTAATTTGACGGGCATTCACCCTGTTTTTAACAACGCCTTTCATTTGGCATTGCCAGTATGCAGGTGGAGAACACGGTTTAGTAGCGGTAGATTGATCGACATGCCCGGTGTATTTAGCACTATCAACTACCCAAATCGATGTACCAACGGTGATGTGGCTGTCCGTATTGCCACTTGTTTTGGAAACCGTGCCTTTCACAAATGAATAACTGTGTGAGCCACTCTGCTCCTGCACAGTAAATTCAGCGGTTTCTCCGCTTAAATCAACAATGCTATTTGCACCAAGATATCCAATCGATGGGGGTGTACCTTTGCTTGCATCGTCACCTTGCCGAACGCGGATAGTTTTAATGAGTTTTAGCTGTTTCTTTGTTTTTGGTCTTTTCTCATCAGCTGCTGAAGCATAAATAGAATAGGGGGCTAGATGCATATACAAACTATAAAAGGTGAGTTTATTTTTCTTACCTTTATTATTTCCTTCCCTTGTATTGGCGGGTGATTCATATTCATGCTGAATAAGGCAAAATGACGAAGAATATTGTAGTTCATTTCCAAGCCAGTTGCTGGTCAGGTGATTTTTATTCAGACGATAAGCAATCACCTTGCCATCCATTATGCAGCGCAAAGGTTGGCCTTTTATATGATGCGGCACTGATACATCAGTGAAATGAATACCGCCATGCCAGAAATTATGTGCACTGAGCAGATAAAATCCGCTGGTCTCTTTTTCTAGCAACTTATAAATTTCTTCCGCATTTTTATATTGTTCGCCTTTTTCAGTGACAACAGGGAAGCAAAAGGAAGATGTAGATTGATTACAGGCTGATGCGGCTTCCGTCGAGTTAAATTTACCACTTACCAGATCAGATATATATTTCTTGAATTGCTCTTTTTCTAATTCAATATGGGCATGTATCGGATATGGCTTGCCTCCAACTTTTTCAGGCGCTCCTGATTGTATGCCGACAAATTCTCCATAATTCAAATGCTGACCATCTTTTACTATAAAATTTGTATCTAAATGCAATACCTGACCCACAAGGTCATCATATCTATCGCTTGAGTAAATTGATATAGCACCATAACTCACACTTGTTTTTATATACCCAGAAATAGGACATGGCACCTTGATGTTCTTGTTCGATCCATTAATCAAAAGAATTAAATCTTTTTTTATCAATGTTCTATTGCCAGGTTTATCTGTTCTGATTTCTTCTAACCGTCCATCAACTATCGCATATTCACGCCCTTTTTCTTTTCCTTTTGATGGATGATGCTTCTCCAAATCTTCAAAGCAAGTTACTTTTTGAATAACATTTCCTTTTGCACTTTCTACTATCGTATACATAATAAAAACGACCAGAATAGTTAAATATGACTATATCCCACAAGATTGACCAATAGCATTAGTCACTTCTATACCATTTACTGTTTTAATTGTTATTTTTACTTTTCTATCATGGGATTCATCATACTCACTAAAATTATATTTTTTATTTATTTTCAAATCCACCTCAATATTTTCTCTTTTATTCAGATAAATATAATGATTTCCAGTTAATGACTTAATATTCATTTTGATTAATTTACTATTCACTTTTATGTATAGTCTTTTTTCATCAACTTCAAACAAATCAACAAGCGGTGAATCACTTGGAATGTTCACATTGTATTTTTCATCCGACAATACATATGGACACTGCCATGTGTAATTATCCTTTACAATCCTATTGATATCTCTGTAATCAAAGTGTTTTATTATTTTGCTTTCTTTGACAGCTCCGGCAACCACTGGAAAACCAGTCAATCCCAAAGAAATTAATATTGTTAAAATAGATGCTGTTTTTTTATATGTCATTTTCACTCAATCCGAATAAATAACTTGGTTAATTTTCTTAGGTTCAAATTTAACAACGGGTTCAGGGGCTTTTGCTTGCGGTACGTTCCCACTGCCAGCATCGTGTGCACCTGCCGGTTTATGGGGTAATTCGGCGGCTTCGCTTTCTACTGCTAGCGCACTGCCCCCCTGATTCATTGTGACCAACGGCCCACTGAGTATGATCCCACTGGGGTCAAGTTTGATAAAACTCCCACCTGCTTGCAAAATGAGCTCAACGCCGGCGTGATAAATCGCTTGGTGCTTATTTTGCCAGTGCAAGTCTTGCCCTGCTTGTAACAAGTAATTTTGTGCAATCGCTTGCTCTAGGGAACCATCAACTGTGCTGTGCTGATTTTGTTGTCGCTCAGAAGCCACATTTGCTTCAAAGGTTTGATGTTGTTCACCTTGTATCTCACGATAATCATTACCACCCACCGCACGATGATGGCTACCGTCAATTTGCGTGTGGCTGCTATGTCGAATCTTGGCATCCCAATCTTTTTCCGCCAGCCAACGGAGTTGTTCTCGGCCTTTTTTATCTTCAAATCGTAATTCATTGCTGCCACCACCACCGGGTGTAGATCGAGTGCGAATGCCACTGCGGGTTTGATGCAAAGGAAGATCCCACGTTGTAACTTGTTCACCGTTATGTAAACAACCCGTGATCAATGGTTTATCAGGATCGCCCTCCTCGAAACTCACCTGAACCTCTTGGCCGATGCGCGGCAATTTGACCACGCCATAGCCATTACCGGCCCAATCATGCATGACGCGGACCCAACAGCTGGTTTGTTCATTGTGCTTACCTTCTCTGTCCCAGTGGAATTGCACTTTGATACGACCCAGCGCATCGGTATAAATCGCCTCCCCCGCCGGGCCTGTCACCGTGGCGGTCTGAATGCCGTGTAGCCGTGGTTTTTCTGGGAAGATAGCTGGTCGCCATGGGATATCGCATGGCACAGCACTAAAGTGAACATGACAGCGTGACTGGCCATTGCTGACCTCTTCCAGCACTTGCGGTTGTTCACCCGTCAAGGTCACATCTGTTAACAGCCAGCGACTGTTCGCTGCGTGACAAGCATGCCCGGTCACCGGCAAAAAATAACCGACCCGCAATTGCGACAAATTGCCCTTACCTTCCGCGGTGACAGTTTGCGCTTGTACCGCCTCCAAATGACGTTGGGCCGTTTGCTGTGCGGTAGTTTGGCTCTGTTCACCACTGCAATAGTGGTAGTGAGATAACTCGTTAGGCTCTTGTTTACTGCTTTTATCCGCTTCTTTATTTTTTAAACTTTTGGCGATTTTTGGCGTGGCCGAATACTGCGCGTTAGTCAATGTCAGCGGTTTATGCAGGTTAAAATAGCGCCGATCTACCATCGTTGGTGCAATACGACGTCGCATTAAAAATGAGTATAGCGTGTCAGCTTCTGCCGCCTGACCGGTGCTGGGTTTATAGATGACTGCCGCCAAATCTGCTGACCAGCCAGAGGGATGATCCGTAAACACCAATTGGCTGTGTTTTTCAGTATGAGCGAAGTAATAGTGCATTCCATCTTCGCTTAGCAGACGAGTAATAAATTGCAAATCGCTCTCGGCATATTGCACGCAGTAGTCGCGAGCCGGGTAAGTCGCGCTTAATTTCCACACGATCTGATCAGTGGGAATATGCTGCTCTTGCAACAGTTGTTTGATGATCTCAGTCGCGCTTTTTTGTTGAAAAATCCGTTGATTGCGCCCTAACCTCAGCCATGACAACGCGGGCCGCACAATCAACTGATATTGCGTGAGACGCTTGCCTTGTGTCTGTCGACAAAACTGCCACACTTGGCCGTGGTAGTAACTTTTGCCTGCACTGCCAATGAGTGTAAGTGTTGCCGATGTACCAAGCATCGTCTCCGGTGAGATATTCTCCGCGTCACTCACCACCGTGATGTTCAGTTCCCACGGCACGTTTAAGGCTTCCTGCCCCGAAAAACGTAATACCTGCACGACTTGATTGCAGCCAGCAAGTGTGAGTAAAAAACGAGGTTCATTGGCACTGAACAGGGAACGACCTACGTTCGATATGGCTTCGCTCAGGCTATCTAAAACGGACATTATGCTCTCTTCCTCATATTGATCGGTGCTTAAGCCAAGCTTAAAACCAGTAACGACTCAAATCTGCGGCAGAAAGCTGTGCTAGCACTTGCTGTAACGCAGCAATACTGGTGCAGCGCTCTCGCTGCTGCCATTTCAACCCCTGTAGCAAGACTTTATCGAGCGGATGGCGACGACCAAATATTGGGGTAATCTCATCATTCCGTGCGGCAGCTTCATCGGTGGTATCTTTAAATGGGTGCTCACCACGGAATAAGCGGTATAACACACAGCAAACAGAGAAAAGATCACCGCTGATGGTTGCGGGTTGTTCATTGAATAATTCAGGCGCAGCATAACGACAGCTGCACGCGCGGATCATGTCGTTACGTATCGTCGATGGCTGATAGAGCCAGCGACTGATACCAAAATCGAATAAAGTCAGGTGATTATCGGGCGATACTTGAAAATTAGCCGGTTTAATATCGGCATGCACTACCCCTTGCGCATGACAGTGCGCAACTGCATCCACCAGCTGTCGAGCGAGTTTTAATGCGACATCCGCAGGTAGCAACTGCTGATAAAGTAACTGTTCCAGCGACAACCCATCCAACCATTCCATCACCAGAAACGCTTTTTGTTGCTGACGGCAAACATCAAACTGGCGCACAGCAATAATATTGGGGTGCTTGAGACGTAGGGTGTTTTGATATTCCATGAGCAGCCGCTGTTCAGCTTGCGGCTGATCGATCATGTCACTGCAACACATTTTCACGGCCACGATATCATCTGTCGCCCCCAATGCACTCAGCAGTGTGTCATTCGCCCGATACACCACCCCCATGCCACCGACGCCCGCAATATTACGCAGCGCATAACGCATTTGCAGACATGGATATTCGGTAGATACCCCACGAGAAATCGGAGTGAGACTCAGATCATTATGCAGCGCCACATTCATGTTAAACCGCCCGTTTCTGTGCTGTTAATCGTTAGTTATGCCGCACAACCACGGCGGTAATGTTGTCGCTGGCTACCCCTGCCAACGCGTGCTGCATCAAGATCTTAACGGCTTGCTCAGGCACTAATGAGCTTAAACTTTTGATGAGCACATCGGTGGAAATCTCGCGATAAAGCCCATCGCTGCACAACAGCAGCATGTCATCGGCATACAGTTCAAACTCAGCACTCGCTAGCAGCAAATCAGGACTAGCGCCAATGGCTCGGGTGATGACATTGTTTTGGGGGTGCTGCTTGGCCTCATCGGGCGTGATGCGTTTTGCATTCACCCATTGCTGCACGAGGCTGTGATCTTCGCTGATTTGATAGAGCACGCCACGCCGTAATAAATAACAGCGGCTATCGCCGGCCCAAAGGCAACTGGCGCGGCCAGCTTGCGCGAGCAGTACCATCGCCGTTGATCCCATCATCTGCTGCGGAGCGGTGAGTGTTCGTTCACAACTCAAGTGAAAATTAACCGCTTGCAGTGCGTGGGCAGCCTGTTCAAGTCGTGACTCCAGTTCATCTGCCTCTGAAATACTCAGTAATGATTCAACTACCAGTTGGCTGGCAAGGCTCCCCTGTTGATGCCCACCCATGCCATCGGCAACGGCCCATAATCCATGGATGCCATCGATGAGATAGGTGTCTTCATTCACCGGGCGCACTCGACCACAACTGGTCGCCGCTGCCGACGACCAGTGTTTGCCCGAGCTACATCTCAACATGGGCTACTCACAGATTTTCTGATAGGTCAAAACCAGCCAGCAACCGACGTTGCAATGGGTTTGGAGTATGATTGCCGGAAAACAGGTATTGCGCTTGCCTGCCCTGATGGTTGATCAACACCTCCAGTTGATCATCGCCACCATGTGGCCGCACCTCGCAGTGATCTAACAACCGGAAAAGTGACCACGGGCCGCTTTGTTTGAGCTGTAAGGTCTCCCGACCATTCAGATCTTGCAATGTGATACTGGCAAGACTGCTGCCTTGCGACATCGGCCAGCTCAGATCAATCGGCACAATCGGGCCATGCTGATAGACCAGAGACTGGCCGGAATAGACAAACTCGGCTTTCAATACGCTGGGATCAAGCTCCAGTGGCTGCACTTTAAATGACACGGCCGCCTGCCCACCTGCATCGGCAAAGAACGCTTTTTGGATCTGTACCGCATGCTGAAACTGCTGCAGCGTGCGACGACTGAGTCGGATTCCCTGCCCATCAATAGAACGGGATAACAACTCACCGCCTTTGACAATAAAAAATGGTTTCAGTGGGCCCGTAATAAACTGATCTAATACGCCGCCCTTTTTGAAAAACTCATTAAAATCACCGAGCGTGACGTCTTTTTCAGCATCGGCAAACGGATAACGCCCTTGAATGGTGTTCTGATAGATCGACACCACATCGGTACGATATTGCAGCTGTACGTAATCAGCGGCTTTATCTAACGTCAGACGCCAGGTCTGATCGCTAATATCCATAAACCAGGTGCGCACCGGCTCCGGTAAACGCTCTGCCGCAATGCGGATCTGAGTCAGCTCATCGGGCCGGCCAGACATGCGGTTACTCGCCATCTGATAAGCCGCCGATTCTTGATCCGGCGCATGCGCCAGCCCAGTCAGCATGGCTTGCAGCGTGTTCAATGCCGTTAACGCATCTTGCAGTGCCGGCGTTGGTGTACCGTTTTCCTGTAACAGATGTTGGTAGACGGCAAATTTCAACGCCACGGCTTGCTTCGGCCCTTGCGCCTGTGCTTTTTCCAAGGCAGAGCTGGCTTTTCCCACCACCGCGTTCGCCAATGGCCCTTTACCGGTTTTCTTTAATACCGCGGCTTCTGCGTCATCGGTGACCGACTCAGGCAGGGCAAAGAGGGTGTTATCGCGGATCAGCGCCAGCATGCGCTGCATCGGCTGGTTATTATTCAGGTTGCTCAACATGTTGCTGGCATCAGCCAGATCGTTCATCCCTTTGAGCTGTAACTGACTGACCGCCTCATTCCAATAGCTGATGTAATCTTGAAAATAGAGGTTCTCAACATCGGCATACACTTTCTGAAATTCTTGTTCACTCATGTCGCCAGAGGTACCTAACACCCAGTTATCCTGCACAATCGTTTTGATGAGCGACAAGCCTTTACGCAGGAAGACATCCTGATAACCACGCTGGGTATATAACCCCGGAATGCTGTAATCCCCCCCAGAAAAACTGCGGTATTGCAGCCCCTGCACGTCATCAAAATGGACTGCTGGCAAGGTCACCGCTAATGGGTCCTCTTTGATCATGCGATAAACCAAACGTGCAGGCGGCTCTTGCTTCAGCAGATGTTGGGTATCTTCCACCAGCTGGAAATCAATCTCGACGGGGGAAAAACCAATGCTCAGTAATTTGTCGACATGATCGAGCAGACTATTTTGCAACGAAGCCTGACCACTGTAGAGATCAGCCCATGACAGGCTGATCCAGTACCGCAGATAGTCATTATCTAAATGAGCGTGATCGTGCAGCATGAGATAAGCCCGCAGTGCATTGAGCTGATAGTCACGATCATCGGTATTCGCACGTAACTGCTCTTCCAGCAGCTGTTTGATTTTTGGCAACATCAGTTGACGTAGTTGCTGCTCATAGGCTTTCTCAACTACCGGATTGATCCGATTCCCCTGATGTAAACTCAGTTTATATAACCAATCGGCACGGTTACTTTGCGGATACACTTCCGTGGCTTGACGCAGTGTACGCAGCACCGGTAACACGGCCGATGCATCGGAAATCGGTGGCACTTTCTGCTGCTCATTATCTACTTTGCTATAGAGATCGCGTAGGCTCTGTTGCCGATTACTGTTGTCATAGAACACCCGCATCCACGTTGAGCCTATCCCCAGCACCACGACAAAGGCACACAGGCAGGCGAAGCGATTGCTCCAGCGACGACCACGATCATAGCGCGTGTCAACCGTCGCCAGATCGCCCTCATTGAACACCACCTCCTCCAATACACGCCGGATAAAGAAGCCGCGATTTTGCGAGGCGATTGGTAACAACTCGCGTTGTAACCCCAAATTGCGACCAATGCGAACCGTCGTTTCATCTAACTGTTGACTGGCTTCGACATGCGGGGCACTGGTGAGATAGATGCCGCGCAGACGGGTTGGTAAATGATAACGATTGCGGCCAAACGCCAGCTCGACAAATAACGTCAATGGTTCAACGATGGCAGCAAATTGCAGTGGGAAACGAATGATATCGCCACGACGTTTGACATCGCGTTCTGTATGAATGCGCGACAAGACCATGTCATTGATGCGTCGGATCAGCTCTTCAAATTCGGTGCGTAATGTAGCGGCTTGCGTGCCATCGGCGCCTTCTTTGAACGTGATGCCAACAATTTGTTCGCGATCGTCCTTACTGAGCTGATCAAAAAAGGGTTGGAAACCATCGAGATAGTCGCCTTTGCTCAGTAACAGATAGACCGGAATATCAGCACACAACTGAGATTGGATCTGCTGGATGCGCGCTCGCACGGTGCGGGCATACTGCTCTAAGGCATTTTCGCTTTGCTGCAGCAGTTGCGTGACATCGAGCGTAAACACAATGCCATTCAACGGGCGGCGGCGCCGCTTTTGATACAACATTTGCAAGAATTGTGGCCACACACGAGCGGCCACCGAGTGTTCTTCCTGCAACATATAACGACCACTGACATCAATAACAACGGCCTGATTGGCAAAATACCAGTCACATGCTTGGGTGTGGCCGATGTCACGGGTTATGCGCTCCTCGCTTTTATTCAACGGAAAATCGATGCCGGCATTTTCCAGCAACGCGGTTTTGCCACTGCCCTGATCGCCCATGAGTAGATACCACGGCAGCTCATAACGTGATGCCCGACGCCGACCATAGAAGCTGGAATGTTTAACGATCGACAATGCCTTGTTGAGTCGCTCTTTTAACAAATGCAACTCATCGTCGGTCTGTTCATCGTTGATCAGCTCACCTTGCAATTGCTCGGCATTGAAGGTACGACGACGGCGGCTTTTACGTAACACGGGCAGCACCATCAACACCAGTAGCCAGCTAAACAGCAACAACACGATCACCAAAACTCGTGTTTCCAAGGCCGCCAAAATGGCATGCCCTGCAATGGCGATCAGAGGGCCGACCCACAATACCAACGCACAGCTCAGTAAAGCGAATAATAGTGTCCAACACCATGTCTGCTTAAGTTGATGCACACACCAACGGTAAAAATTTCTCATCGTGCACTGTGCCCCTGTTCCTGACCCACCATCTGATACAGCTGCATGATGGTTTGTGTCTGATGTTCCAACACATAGTTAAAACCGCTGTAAACCAAACCAAGGCAACACAGAGCCATGAGTACAATCAGCCACAGCGGTATATGCCAAGGCAGTCGTTGCACGCGAGGCGCTGAGGATTGCCAGTTGATGGCGAGGTCTTGCGGATGTTCGCCGCGGATCAGCCGGATTTGGCGATAAACACTGTTGCGGATCGCCTCTAATTCGGCCAAACCGCGCTGTAACACGCGATATTTCCCTTCATAACCCAAACTCAGGCAGACATAAATCAACTCTAAGATATTGATATGTTTGGTCGGGTTGCGAGACAGTTTATCCAGCAGTTGGAACAATTTTTCCCCACCACTGGTCTCATTGTGGAAGATGATCAGCAGGCTATTTTTGGTCCATTCCAGCTTACTGCTCCACGGTTTGGTGGTAATCGCTTCATCTAATGCCGTGCACAACACATAACGAGAAGCGATGATTTCAGTGCTGTCACAGCCTTGCGATTGCGCCATAAACTCAAACTCTTTGATGCGTGTGACCAGCTCTTCTTTTAATTCAGCAGGGGCTGCGTAAGTTTCCGCAGCGATGTCAGTCATGGCCTGAAACAGCGGTGTCGCGGCCGTCAGCAATGCATTGCTGCCAATGTTTAACACCTTTTCATGCCGCAACCGCGCGGCGTAAACCATGCGCGCATCCAAGTGCTGATAGCGCGCCGTCGTGCTGGTTTTGGTCTTAGGTAATGGCATGAAGATCTCTTCGTCATCGGTCGCCTGATGCCCCAGAAATACTGTATGTTCTGTATTTGCTCTCGCCATGTCAGCTATTCCTTATCGCCCAGAGATTCAGTTGCAATTCGGAAAAATCCCCAGCGACATGCAGCGCAAAACCACCGGAGCTTTCCAGTTGCGCACGCATGCTGCTCTCCAGTTCCAGCGAGAAATATAACTGACGGGCATGGAAAGGGAGCTGACGCGGCGCCGCAGAAAGCGGACGTAAGATGATGCCGGGTAAATGCAGATTGACCATCTGACGGATCTGCTCCACAGGGCCGATTTTGAGTTGCGCAGGTAATTTGGCACGTAGCTGTTCCGGCTCACCATCCGCCTGCGCGGTGAGCACAAATTGAGCCTGTTCCAGCAAGGATTTATCTTGCAGTGGCGAAACCAGAATGCCGTATTTACGTGTCTGCAAGGGCAACTCAATCGCATGCTGCTCAATGATCTGACTTAGGTGCTGACGTAACTCATTCATCACGCGGGCAAAGCAGGTATGTTGCTCGTTGTGGCTGTAACTCAGCTCAGGTAATGGGCGGCGACTGTCGCCATTAAACGAAGCTAACTCACTGTGCAGCGCCACCATTTCCATAAACACCCGCTCTGGATGCACCTGTTTTAACTGCAACAGATGACGCAGGCGCGTTTCATTGCGATTGATGGCCGCCAGCATCAGGAAATCACCAACTTCTGACGTGCCGAAACGACCACTGTTGCGGATCCGACCAGCCAGCGTATCGCCGCGATGGGCCAGTAAATTGACTAACTCACGTAACACGCTTTGGTAGTGCTGACACTCACCAAAATGCAGAAAAATGGGCTGGAACTGCTCATCCAGTGTAACGGCGCCATCAGAGCTGACATCGGAGATACGACACAGCGGCATTTTTATCCAATTCGCGGCATCGAGCAGACCCTGACTACTCCCCGATTGCTCGACTAACAGACGAAAATCGTGGCGGCAACAAAGCACTGCACAGCTGTTCCGTTCACCATAATTAGTGTCATACGCCAGCTTTTCAAAGCTGACATAAGGGGTAATCACCTGATGCTCTTCCGCTAAACGGTTTTCCACCGCATTGCCCGTTACCAGCGGTAGCGCAAGATAGACCATTGCATCGTAGCAATCGGGATGAATGCTGACGCTGGGGTGATCATCTTCGCCAAGGCGAAATAATACACCATCGGGTAATACCCCCGATGCATGGGACACCACGATTTTGCCCATCATCAAACACTGTTGGTCGATGGAAACCGAGAAAAAACCCCAGTTACAAGGTGCGATGGTTTGTAATAAGACATTGAACTTATGCTGATAATAGCGCTCTTGCTGTTGCAGATGCTGCGGCCGCAGTAGCATCCCTTCGCGCCAGACGATTTTGTCCATTTTTATCCCGACTTATTATGTTATTCAGTGATATCTAAGTTGAACGATGGCTTCGTGCTGATCGTGCTGCTTTGCACAGGTGTGGCAGAATTAATCCCCGTCACTGTCGCCGTATTCGTGTTAGGCAATGTGCTGGTTGCCTGTTGGGCTTTGGTAGCATTAATCGTTACGTCACTCTCTTTTTTATCGCTGTATTTCGCCGTACTCAGTGGTCGTATCGCCTCTTGGGTCAATGCCAAGCGGATATCAGAAAAGTCCTCTTTTTTAGGCTGGATCACGTAGCGCCAAACCGCGTTATCGAGTGCGCGATATTCCGCCAATACGCCAATAAAACGTGATTCGGAATGCAGACGGAGTTTGAATTTTTTGATCTCACCGGGTCGTACCGGCATCACCTCTTCCGCAACATAATCGGGTCCGAGCACATTTTTGGTATTCGCCGATAACGCAAAGTAATCGGCATTTTCAAATGCTGTGTGCGATTTCAACTCCACTAATTTGATCACCATCGGCGATGGTCGATTGGTTAAATCCGGGTTCAAATCCGCTGAAGCAGTGAGCGTCAGATCCAACAATGTGGGATCAGGCGTACTACTACACGCCGCTAACAACAGGCTGCATTGAGCAATAAATAGGGTGATAAACAGATTTCTTTTCATGCGGTTCACCATGCCTCAAACTCTGACCAAGCAGCATTAATGTATTGCGCTTGCTCTTCATAGACCCGAGCGTAATCGTGAATAAACTGGCTGTGTCGCCACTCGTGATCAGCCGCCATTTTTTGGTGGTGCAACTGATATTGCTGCCAGTAGTAGGCTTGTTTATTACCCCATTTGTTGGGTTGACCTGACGTCTCAAAACGGTAAACCAATTGGGTTGGCGAGAATTGCTCAAAGGCGGAATCCAGCAACGTTCGGCTGGCCGCGAAGCTCGCTACTTGGTGTGCTTGCAGGTCTTTCAGCGCCTGACGAATAGCCTGCGGCCCCGCGAGATAGCCGCTTTGCGCCAGTAGCAGGTTACTCAGCGTTTGCGCGTAATTACCCGATAGTTTTAGTGGGTTATTACCACTCTCCTGCAGCATGGTATTGCCTAAGCGCAGTTTGTTTTTTATCTCAGCGCGGGTGCGTAACACCTGCTGCAAACCGTGAACGCTCTGTTTGGCAAGCGCTCCTAAATTTTGTATAGCCAACTCTGTTTCTGCGGGGGTTAACTTGCTGAAATCAAAATCGAGCGCCTGACCCAACACTCTTAATAGATGTGATGATTCCACTTTTGATTCAACATCAGCAGTAGCCGTTGCTAACGACTGTTTTGCCGTTTTTGCCGGCACAGGACGCAATGGCACTGGGTCAGTAATCGCGAGCTCAGTCAGTAAATCAGCCGACTGATCGATCGGCTCAGCAATTAAGGTAGGTGATGGAAATGGCGCATGAATATCATCCAATGATTCATCAAAGGCCATCAGCTCATCATCTGCAGCCGAGAAAGAGGCTATAAATGCGTCGTTGCTTGGCGGTGATTCCAGCAATGAAATCGGATCCACATCCAAAAATTCATCGTCGGGGATCAACGTCGATATACTCGCCGACTCGCCAAAATGCTGATGAGTAAACGGCTCAGCTTCTTGAATGATCCGCGCCTTAAACGTGAAATGGCCCATGCGAAAACGGTCACCGTGCGCGATCGGATAATCTTCATTTTTCTGTAACCGCGCATTTTTACCCACATCAAAAGTGCCATTGGTGCTGCGATCCGTCAGATAATAAACACCATTGTCATAACTCACTTCGGCATGCACACCTGAGATATGGCGGCTGCGATCGGTTAGGGTCCAGGTCGCCGTTGCTGCGCGACCAATCGTGCCGCCGGCATCCCGAAAGGTGACGGAACTTTTTAGCGATGGCGACAGCTGCTCTTTACTCATTAAATCGAAAATAAGCGGCATATTCACTCCTGCTCATCAGGTGAATTTGGGGCGTTGGTTTGTTGGTTCGGTGCGGTGTCACCGATATACCGGTAGCCCTCTTTTTTGCTGCAGGCAGTGAGCAGCAAACTTGCCAGACAAAAAACAATAACCAGACGCATCATGTTCTCCAATCGCGGGAATTAATGTTGTGCTTACTGAGTTTGTACAGCAGCGTTCGCCGGGCAACGCCTAACGCCATCGCGGTATTTTGCTGATTACCACGATGCGTTTTTAAACTCTCAATCAGCACTTGCCGTTCATAACGCTCGACCAGCTTTTTGAGCACGCCACGATCAGGCGATAGGTCGCTAGAGACAGGGAGTGCAGGTAAATTGGGGAAATGATGCAATTCCAGCCGATCGGTATCATCGGCCAGCAAAATGGCACGTTCGATCATGCTTTTCAGTTCGCGCACGTTGCCGGGGAAATCGTAACGCTGTAATGCCTGCTCAACCGCAATAGAGAGCTGCATTGCGGGCCGCCGATCGCGAAGCGCAATCTCCTGAAGGAACGCATTCGCCAGCTTGAGAATATCGCCCTCTCTGGCCTGCAAGGGCGGTAACTCGATCGGGAAATGCGCCAAGCGATAATAGAGATCGCTGCGAAATTCCCCCGACGCCACCATCTCTTCCAGATTACGATGCGTGGCAGCAATCACTCTGACATTAATTTTGTGATATTGCGTATCACCCAGCGGACGCACCTCTTGCTCTTGCAAGACACGTAATAATTTCGCCTGTAACAGCAGCGGTAAATCGCCGATTTCATCTAAAAACAGGATGCCGTTATTCGCGGCATCAAACATACCTAAGTGATGACGATCCGCCCCCGTGAAAGCCCCTCTTTTGTAGCCAAACAGTTCACTTTCCAGCAAACCATCCGGCAGACTGGCGCAGTTTTGCACCACAAACGGCTGCGTGCGTCGATGACCATATTCATGGATCGCACGTGCCACTAACTCTTTGCCAGTGCCTGTTTCGCCGGTCAGCAGAATATTCGCCTCACTGTGTAACACTTTGGAAATCAAGCGATAAACTTGCTTCATCAATGGGCTGCTGCCTATCAAAGCATATGGGTTATCCGGCTCTTGCCGGGCAACAGCATTATTATTAGTCATGGTTTTTATCCGATATTCAGTTCGAAATTGCCCTGTGCATCTTGCGTCACATGAATAGATTGCAATGTTTCTTGGTGTGCCAGCGCCTGCAAAATACGGTCAGCGATCGCAGGCAGCAGATAGTTATTCACCAGAAAATCGATATTGCGGGCGCCGCTATCAACGCGAGTGCAGTTCTCCGCAATGGCGCTGATCACCATGGCGTCAAACGTCAGCGCAATACCGCGCGGTGCAATACGTTGCGTGAGTTGTTGCAGACGAACCGCAACCAGTTCTCGCATAGTCGCGCCATCGATCGGCAGATAGGGAATGATATTCATGCGTGCCAGCAAGGCCGGTTTGAAATGCTTCGCCAGCAGAGGGCGGATCGCTTCGGTGATTGCATCAGTTGAGCAAGCAGGTTCCGCCGCGGCCAGTTGATTTATCTGTGCCGCTGCCAGGTTTGTGGTCATAAAAATCAGTGTGTTGCGAAAATTAATCGCCCGACCTTCGCCATCATTGGCAACGCCTTTATCAAACACCTGATAAAACAGATTCATGATATCGGGGTCGGCTTTTTCCACTTCATCCAGCAAAATGACCGAGTACGGGCGTTGTCGCACCGCCTCCGTCAACACCCCGCCCTCGCCATAACCGACATAGCCCGGCGGCGCGCCAATTAAGCGGGAAAGCGCATGTTTTTCCTGAAATTCCGACATATTGATGGTGGTCAGAAAGCGTTCACCGCCGTATAGCAACTCGGCTACGGCCAACGCGGTTTCCGTCTTACCCACGCCGCTCGGCCCCGCCAGCAGGAAAACGCCTGTCGGCGCTTGCGGGTTGCCCAACCCCGCGGCAGTGGCTTTCACGGCACGTTCAATCAAGGCAATGGCCTGATCCTGACCTCGGATCCGACCCTGCAGACGCGCAGCAAATTCCGTGACTTGCGTTGATGGCGTTTCAATCAAATTGGTCAGCGGAATACCGGTCCAACTGGCGATCACGTCGGCGATAACATGCGGAGTCACCTCATGATGAATCAATACGCCGTGAGATTGCTGGTGTGTTAATAAAGCTGTTAATAATGCCTCTGGCGATAGCGCGTTGCTTCCTGCTGTATTCACATCAGACGCTACGGGCAACTCATCAGCTTGAGGATCTCGACTGGCAATCAGTTGTGCTACCAACTCGGTTTGCTGTTGCCAGTGTGCAGTTAAGCTCGCTTCTTTCTGTTCCAACATTGGAATTTGCGTTTGCAGCGCATTGATTTGTTGGTTATCGACCGTAAGACCTTGCTGTTGATCGCGTTGCAATGCCGTTAATTGACGTTGCTGCTCGGCTAGTTGCGTGGCCAAGCTTTGCAAGCCCATCGGCATGGCATGCTGGCTGTTTTTGACACGGGCACACGCGGTGTCGAGTAAATCGATCGCTTTATCTGGCAATTGACGGCCTGACAGATAACGAGCCGATAACGCTGCCGCGGCCACCACCGTATCATCGCGCAAATAGACACCATGTGTGCTTTCATAGCGTGATACCAAACCGCGCAAGATCGTGGTCGCTTGGGCAACCGTTGGTTCCAACACCTGAATGGGCTGAAAACGACGCGCCAGCGCCGGATCTTTCTCGAAATATTTTTTGTACTCCGACCACGTCGTTGCAGCCAGCGTGCGTAAGGCCCCTCGCGCCAACGCAGGTTTCAACAAGTTTGCCGCATCACTGCCGCCCGCCTGCCCACCAGCACCAATCAGGGTGTGCGCCTCATCGATAAACAACACGATCGGTTTAACCGATGCCTGTACCGCATCAATTACTGCTTTCAAGCGGCGCTCAAACTCCCCTTTGACACTCGCACCCGCCTGCAGCAGCCCCATATCCAGCTCCAACAACTCGATATCAGCCAATGCCGGTGGCACAAGCCCCGCGACAATTTGTTGCGCTAACCCCTCCACCACCGCTGTTTTACCAACACCGGCTTCCCCGACTAAAATCGGATTGTTTTTACGGCGACGGGAAAGAATATCAATCACTTGCCGGATCTCTTCATCACGACACAACACGGGGTCTAACTGGCCGTCGCGAGCTTGCTGGGTATAATTTTTGGTAAATTGCTGTAACACCGTCTGTTCATGCGCAGCCGGTTGCTGACTCTGCGCCATGACCAGCAGACCCGCCATCAACGCCATTAAGCGATCGCGGGGAATGTCGGCGAAAAACTGGCCGTAACAGGTGCGACCATATTTTTCCGGATGATCCAAAATCGCCAACAGCAGCGCCAAGCTGGAAATCGTTGGCGCTTGCAGCTGCAATTTGGCCACCAGCAGCGCCTCTTCCAACCAACTCACTAACAGCGTCGAAAATACCGGATTGCGGCTCTCCGTGATCTGATGACTGACGGAAGTGAGTAACGCCGTTCGCAACGTCTCTGCGTGCAATGAAAATTGCTGCAAGGCCTGATTTAAAAAGCTGCTTGGCTTATCTAATAGCGCTAACAGATAATCCTCGACCAGAATTTCACTGCCCGACCTTGCCACACAGTGATTGGCGGCCATCTCAAGTGCCTGTTTCTCTTCCAAATCCAACGCTTGGATCAGCTCGTCTAATTTAATCGTTATCATTTATCTATTACCTGCTATCTACTTCCCGCGACGGTGATCGCGCCTGTGCCCGCTTGATGACCGAGCCATGAGGTCCAGCCCAAGCGGCATTGATTGTTATGAGCCAGCTGTAGTGGTTGTGAAGTTCGCTCTGGCATCGACAAACTGATGTCATAGGCCAGCGGTTCTCGCAAAATAAAATCGACCAGCTCACGCAATACCGCGTATCCCGCACCGATCGGTAAAAAGTAGTGGAAGGTATCCCAATCCAATTGGCGAAAATGAATACGAAAGGTCGTCCGGCGATCACGGATCGTCTCGCCCAGCACCAGACTGTAACTGAGCTGATGATTCGCCTGCCCCAGCCGATTGCGCTGATCTGGCGGAATGCTGACGCTGCGCACCACACACTGCTCAATGCAAAGATCTTTATGATTGAAGTAGTAACGCAGCACCGCCTCCAGCACCGCCGCGGATTGCACTTTGATACTCAGCAACCCCAGATAAGGCAGTAAGCGTGCCCACTCAATGTGACTTTTCAGCCGCAACTGCGGATACCCCAACCCAATCAGCGCAAACATGCGGGCAGAAAACGGATCACGTGCCGTCGCCTCAAATTGCAGGTAATAGCGATATTTTTTCCAGATGGGGTAGAGCAATGCCTGCAAACGTTGGTTAAACAGATCGATAAAATCGCGGGCCACTCGCCCTTGCACATCGTCACATGCCACCGGTTCACAGTAATGCGCGGGCAGTGGCGAACCCGCCCCCAACAGATTCAGACTGTTGATGACCAAGGTCGCCTTGACTAATGCCTGCTCTTGATAGAAACGTGCCGCTTCAATATCACTTTTTGGAAACGCCAACGACGGGTTGCCCGTAAAGGTGATCAGCGCATATGCGTGCTCTTCATCGATCTGATTCACTTGTGCCAGCCATTTGCAGCACAAATCAATTGCCTGAAACAAGTTGTAACTGCTGACCGAGCCATGAAAAGGCCCGCGCATCAGCTCAGAACTTGCTGACCCATACGTGGTGCCCATGTGTACGTTGCTCCGTCACTACTCATGACTACTAATTGATGGAAAGTGTTTAAGCTGGAAAAACTGCAGAAAAACTCATTCAGAATCGAGGCGAACAGGAACATGTCGCCTTCACATAAAAAATGCGCCGTATCGATCGCGATCGTGGTGCACATACCCCGTACAGGCAGCCCCTGCCAGATCCTGTCATGCGCTTGCTGACTCACTCGTTGAATGCCATTGAGCATTTTCCGGGTGCGACGTGCTTGTTTATCATCATAAAAACCAGGGAAATCGTAGGTCGCCAGCACCACCCGCAAGGCCTGTACATCCGCCAGCGACTGATAATTCAGTGACATATTGGAGATGATCCGCCACAGCGTGTCGCCAGAAATCGGGGGCGGATAGGTCGCCGACAATGGCGTTATATTGCGAAACACAGCGTATTGCGGCATACCATCGCCAGCGATCGTGATGTCATCCTCTTTGATGTATTGCGACAATGTGTGGTCACAACAGGTCATCTCAACCGAGAGCGTTTCCGCCTGCTGTCGACCCAGCGCTTGATTGCTAAAACTAAGCCACGTCTCAGTGCCATGATGATTGATGCCCGGTTTATAACGCACACGGAAACAAGCACGGTTGTCGGCATCAGCATGCTGGCAGAAACTTTCAAACTGGCTAAATTCCCGCATTCCGACATCGCCGGGCGTCCACCCTGTCACCGCATCAATAGACAGAATACTGCCGCTGTCGAGCCCGTTTTCCGCCGGGATCACCTGATATTCGGTCTGCCGTTGGTCATAACGGATCGGCACCGCATGTGACTTGAAAACATTACTGATCGGCGAGCAATAAAGTCTTACGTGCTCTTTCTTTGGCTGGAAGCGCAACATGGGTGAGCGTGACAACTCAAACTGCAATGCCAGACTATGTGCTTGTTGCCGATATTGACTGTGTTGTAAAACCGCTAATCCACCGACATCCACAAACAGAAATTTTTGTGGAAAACAGAAATACTCTTGCAGTAACAGATAGCCATCAAAACAGTTCAACGGATAATCTTGTAGTCGCTCTGCCTTTTGAAAACCAACCGGTTGAATAAGTGCACGATCAAGCGTGAATTGCTCTAACACCTGCCCGTGTTCGTCTTTTAATACCAATAACGCTCGCACAGTTAACTGCAACAGACTGAAATAGAGCGAGCTGGCGATCGCATGTTCACCGGCAAAATGGAAGCGCAAAGTAGAAAGCGCAACATCGGCCATTGAGACATGTGTAAGTGGAGTTAGCGCTATTTGCAAAACCCCCACATCCCCTTGCGGATAGAAATTCACATCGGCAATCTGTAGCGGCTGCAATTCGGTTGTATAACACGTTTGAAATTGGCCGCTGATCGCATGACCCACGGCATTCGAGCGCATTTGCGCTTTTTTCGGGATCACCGGCACGCGGTTAGCTTGATGAACCGGCTTAAATTCCACCATCCCAAAACTGGGGGTTGGATGCAGGTAATTCGGCCACAGCAGTTGCAGTAACGAATGACTTAACTCTGGCAATTCATCATCGATCTTTTGTCGTAACCGGCCCGCGATAAAGGCAAACCCCTCGAACAGACGCTCAACATCAGGGTCACGACCATCCTGACTCAGAAACGGTGCTAAGGCAGGATTTTTGCGGGAAAAATCCTGCCCAAGTTCTTTCAGTGCCAGTAATTCACGCTGGAAATAGGGGTTAAACGACACGTTGCAACCTCAGCTCAGAGCTACCACACACTTCGATACCCACCGAGAAAGGCGCTACCAGATCATCCTTTCGCATCGTGCCGATGATCCGAAACGTCAGCGCCAGCGGTGAAGTCACTTCGGCTGCATGTATCACCCGAACGTCGGTTAAGCGCGGTTCATACTGTGTGATCACCCACGCGACATGCCGACGGATGCGATTAATGGAATCGTAAATACTGGCGTTGGCATCATTTAAATCGGGTAAGCCATAGTCGGGCAGACAGAGCACACTGCCCTGCCGTGACTGCAGCAGTTTGTTCAGGTGATTTATTATCGACGCCAGCAATGTCTCTGCGGTGAGCCGCGCATCGCGACCCACGGTTTCGCCATTGAGACGCTCAAACAAACTGCCGTAAGCCACGTCTATTCCTTATCCAACTTGCCGACCAATGACAGCGTGAAATCCGCACCCATAAACTTGAAATGCGGACGCACGGCGATCCCGACGCGATACCAGCCCGGTTCGCCATCCACATCTTCCACGGTAATTTGTGCGGCACGCAGTGGACGACGGCTGCGCACTTCCGCTGGCGGGTTTTCCTGATCGGCGATGTATTGACGCAGCCATTTGTTCAGTTCTGTTTCCAGCGTGGTACGCTCTTTCCAGGAACCAATCTGCTCGCGTTGCAAAACTTTGATGTAATGCGCCAGCCGGCAAACCACGAACATATATGGCAATTGCGTGCTGAGTTTGTAATTCAGCTCGGCTTTTTTGCCCTCTTCGCTAATGCCAAAAAATTTCGGTTTCTGCACCGAGTTCGCCGAGAAGAACGCGGCATTATCAGAACCTTTGCGCATCGTCAGCGAAATGAAACCCTGTTCTGCCAACTGGTACTCACGGCGATCAGAGACCAACACTTCCGTCGGGATCTTGGTCTCAATTTCGCCCATGCTTTCGAAGTGATGCAGCGGCAAATCATTCACCGCACCGCCCGAGCGCGGGCCAATGATGTTCGGGCACCAGCGATATTTCGCAAAACTTTCGGTCAAGCGCGTGGCAAAGGTGTAAGCCGCATTGCCCCACAGATAATGCTCATGGGTGATCGACACATCTTCGTTATACACAAAGCTTTTGACTGGGTTGTCATCCGGGCTGTAAGGCTGCCGCAACAGGAAGCGCGGCAGGGTTAAACCGACATAGCGGCTGTCTTCATTCTCACGAAAACTCTGCCACTTGGTGTATTGCGGGCCATCAAAATGATCGTTTAAATCTTTGATGTTGGGTAAGCCTTCAAAACTCTCTAGTCCGAAGAATTTTGGCCCCGCTGCAGAGATAAACGGAGCATGTGCCATTGCGGCAACTGCCGAGGCATATTGCAGAGTTTTGATATCAGGTGCGGAAGGGCCAAAGACATAATTGGTAATAATCGCACCAACCGGTTCACCACCAAACTGACCATATTCGGCACTGTAGATATGTTTGTATAAACCGGAATGCGTGACATCGGCAGCATCTTCAAAATCATCGAGCAGATCGTCTTTCGAAACGTTCAACACTTCCAATTTCACGTTTTGCTCGAAGTCCGTGCGATCGACCACCAGTTTCAACCCGCGCCACGCCGACTCTAGTTGCTGAAACTTTTCATGGTGTAAAACAGCATCGACCTGACGGCTTAGTTTCTCGTCGATAGCGGCGATCATCTTATCCACTAATGCTTTTTTGACTGGCTCCGAGGAAGCATTACTCTTTAATAACTCTTCGATAAACGCACTCACACCACGCTTAGCAATGTCATACGCCTCGTCTTGCGGTGTCAGTTTTGTCTCGGCGATGATGCGATCCAGTATATTGCCCGATGCCAGTGTCGTAGCCGTTTGCTCTTGTAAACCCGTGCTCATGTCCCGTGTCCTTGCTTGTTATTTTGCGTTCATGCCTAACTCGGCCAGCACTTTGTCTCTGGATTCCTGATTGGTGAGCACCTCTTCTATCGCTTTACGGAAAGAGGGCACATTACCTAGCGGCCCTTTCAATGCCACCAACGCATCCCGTAACTCCATCAATGCCTTCATCTCTGGCACTTGCTGCACCAAGCTGGCTGGGTCAAAATCTTTCATCGATTGAAACTGCAATTTAATAGCTAATTCTTCGTCAGTCGTTTCATCGGTTAAGCGATTAGGCACCTGCAGATCGAGATTTAAATCGTGCTTCTCTAACACTTCGTTGAAATTGTTTTTATTAATATTGATGGCTTTACGATCTTCTATTTTTCGCTCATCCATTTTTAAGGTGTAGTCGCCCATCATCATTAACTTAAGTGGTAACTCCAACTCATCTAATCCTTCACCGCTAGATGGTTTAAAAGTAACGTTAATTCGCTCTTTCGGTGCAACAGAACTCTCTTTCCCCGACATTTAATACTCCTAATTAAAACGCCATGGATATATCCAAGCGATAAAGGTTGTTTTTTATTTCATTGATCTTGTCTTGATATTGTTTTGAGTTTATTTTTTCTAGACTGCACTGCCATAGCTGTAATATTTCTTTAAACAGATGTGGTTCCCAGTCTTTAAGTTTAAATTGACAAACAAGCTGGTAGATATCCTCTAAAATAAGAGTCGCTAAATCGTGACGCTGATATTGTTGTGCAAATTTGACTAACGCTAATTGCCAGCAGACTTTTTCTCGCTCACTCCCTGCGGCATTTGCCAGTATTTGTAATCCACGCATCTCTTGTTTTAATAATTTGCTATTTTGTCTGACATTTTCCTGTGCTGTTTTTAACGCACAGAGCCAAGGATGTTCGGTGGTATGCGCGGTATGATCATCGGAACTGTTAGCCCCTAGCTGTTGTTCTGTGGTTGACGCAAATAACCAAGCTTCCGTTTCAGTACTCATAAACGGTGAACCATCATCAAAGCGCAGTGCCACAATTTCGGGAAACTTCAACAAAAATGAACTTAAATAATGCCGTACATATTCCGCCATCGCGCTATGCCCGAGTGCTTGTAGCACCTGAGCACACCAGTAGTGACCATCAAACCAAAAGGGAGCTTTCGAGAGACTCATCTCCAGATCAGGAATTAATGCCGCAAACTCTTTTGCCGCCAATCGTTTTTGATATTCCTGTAATTTATTCACTGTTAACGGTTTTAACGAGGTAATTTTCTGCTCGTTCGCCGCTGGTATTGTTGATATCTGCAACCACGCACAGCTGCGGGTTAGCAAATATGCGCGCGGATCAGCAAGGTCTTTCTGCAACAAATACGGAATCAACAACTGCGACTGTTCCTGCAGATAACGGGCTATTCGCACACTGTCGCTGTCTTCAGTAATAGTGCTGACAGCGGGTGCCATAACCGCCAATGGATTAGCTGGCGGTACAGATGGAATTGCAGCTAAGGCTAATTCAAATGGTTTCTCTTGTTGTTGACGTCGCTGAATATCACGCAATTGTTGTATTTTAGGCATTAAAAATGGTGCATCTTCACCGAACTGTTCATTCAATGCCGTATCACAAGCCATTAATACATTAATAAGCTGTTCAATTGTGTCATTGGCCTGTTTTTCAACAAAGCCATCCATATTAAAATCAATCCGTTCGAACAGCCAATTTAGCGCAGCCAATCTAGCTCTTGGTTTTAAAGGGAAACAACATTGCCCATAGTGGCTAAATAATTCAGCTAATAATTCGTAAACATTAACCAGCCGAACGTAACCCTCATTTTTCAATAATGCAGCAGAATACCAGCAAGTTAGACGTAGATCTTTACTATTATTAATTAACAATTGATAACTTAATTTCTGAACCAATTTCCAATCTGTCTGCTGATTTTTATGCAGACTGGTTAATTTAGCTATCTCTGTTTCTATTTTTTCAAAATCAGGATCGTAGCGTATATCTTCACCTTGCGGTAAAATATGACCAACAACTGGTGCTACGAGTGTTTTTACAATACCGGCATTTGACTGCGTCATTTTTTGTTTTATATAATAATTTACCGTGTGCAAAAAATGGTATGTAAAAAATAAATCTTGCGCAATATGAGTCATTCGTTTTATGAGTCAAATAATGGCAAACCTGTTAGATATATAGGTATTGAAATTTATTTTAATATTGAACTTTTGATTTATTTAAAATTTAAACCTGTATTTAATGGCAGCTCATTATTTCAAATATTCTGATGGCTTGAGATCGCATTATGTCTCTTCACCCTATGCCGAAGCGAGTTGCTCTGTGCTATGCTTTCTGCGTTTATCTACAAGGAAGCATTGAATCATGTTGCAAGTTAATGAATATTTTTCCGGTAACGTAAAATCAATCGGTTTTGATAACGCTGACCAGCGCGCGACTGTCGGTGTTATGGCACCGGGTGAATATGAATTTGGTACTGGCGCACCAGAACTGATGGTGGTGATCCGCGGCGCCCTGACCGTGCTGCTGCCAGGTGAAACTGAATGGCAGACTTTTGCTGATGGTCAGCAGTTCAACGTACCAGGCAACAGCAAATTCCAGCTGAAAGTCGCGGTAGACACGGCTTACCTGTGCGAATTTAAATAATCAAATTTGACGGCAGATACTGTTTTTATAACGGTATCGCTGGCTGTGATTTTATAGGAACAGCCCCGTAGCGGGCTGTTTCCTATCTTAATGTTAATCCCTCTGGTTGCACTCTTTCCTGCTAGTAAAACACGGCTTTATCTCGACAAAACTACCCCATAAAACCCTATGCTACCCAACTGAACATCCCATACGATTGGTTTAATGTTGAAAAGATTGAACAAAAAAACTTGCCTTTGAAATACATCTAACGATAATCATTCTCATCTTGTTTATGAGAATGATTGTTATTTGAGGTTGACATGTTTTTCGTCCCATTCCTGATCATGTTCCGTGAAGGGCTTGAAGCGGCGTTGATCGTCAGCTTGATTGCCAGTTATCTGAAGCGCACCAACCGCAGCCAGTGGATGCGTTCGGTTTGGGCCGGCGTCATTATCGCTTGCTTACTCTGTCTGGGCTTAGGCTGGTTTATCAATGAAACCACGGGTGAATTTCCGCAAAAAGAGCAGGAATTATTTGAAGGTCTTGTGGCTGCAATCGCGGTCGTAGTGCTGACGTGGATGGTGTTCTGGATGCGCAAAGCGTCTCATTCCATCAAAGCTCAACTGCATAACGCTGTCGATAGCGCACTGAGTTCTGGCACAAGCCAAGGTTGGGCATTAGTGCTGATGGTGTTTTTTGCCGTCGCTCGCGAAGGTTTGGAATCGGTGTTTTTCCTGCTCGCCGCCTTTCAACAAGATGTCGGTGCTCAGGCGCCTGTCGGTGCGATAAGCGGATTGCTTGCGGCCGCGATTGCCGGGATTGCGCTTTACTGGGGCGGTATCAAACTGCCACTGCAACAGTTCTTCCGCTGGACCGCCCTGTTTATTCTGTTTGTCGCCGCCGGTCTGGCCGCAGGCACAGTGCGCGCATTACATGAAGCCGGGGTATGGAATCACTTCCAAAGCATCGCGTTTGATTTAAGTAATGTCTTATCCACGCACAGCTTTCTCGGCACGTTACTGGAAAGCCTGTTCGGTTATCAGGAAGCCCCCTCCGTTAGTGAAGTGGGCGCTTACCTGCTCTATTTGATCCCGGTGCTGTGTTTGTTTTTTACCAAACCCAAACCATCAACCTTATCTGCATCAGCTGCCAACCCAGCTCAATAATCGCCTCACAGGGAGTTATTCAATGAGATTTAAACAGACCGCATTGGTTGCCGCACTTTTTACCTCCGCAGTGGCCACACCGACTATCGCAAAAACAGCAGCGACCGATTTAATTGGCCCGTTAGCTGAATACAAAATGTATGTGATGGACGAAGTAAAACAATATGTTACTACCACCAAGGCGTTTACTGATGCTGTGAAAAAAGGCGATATCGCAACCGCCAAAAAACTGTATGCCCCAGCACGCCAACACTATGAACGGATTGAACCAGTCGCTGAGCTATTCTCTGATCTCGATGCTTCCATGGATGCCCGTGAGGATGATTATGAACAGGGTGCCAAAGATCCGGCGTTCACCGGTTTCCATCGATTGGAAAAAGCGTTGTGGGCGGATAACAGCACCCAAGGCGTTGAAAAATATGCCGACCAATTACACAAAGACACACAAGAACTGGAAAAACGTCTGAGCAATTTAGCGTTTCCACCCAGCAAAGTCGTGGGTGGCGCGGCAGCATTAATTGAAGAAATTGCTGCCACCAAAATCAGTGGCGAAGAAGATCGTTACAGCCGTACTGACCTTTGGGATTTCCAAGCTAACGTTGATGGTGCGCAGAAAATTGTCGACCTGCTGCGCCCGCTAATTGAAAAAGAAGATCCTTCACTGCTGAGCAAAGTCGATGACAACCTGAAAAAAGTACACGCCACGTTAGCCAAATACCGCACCACCGGTGGTTTCGAATCGTATGAAAAACTGACCAACGCGGATCGTAATGCACTGAAAGGGCCAATCACCACATTGGCGGAAGATCTGGCGAAATTGCGTGGTGTGCTCGGGCTGAACTAAGCCGTTGAATTCTGCTTAACACCTTTGATGTTGATGACAAAGACGGGATAAACCAACAGCGAAGCATTGCTTCGCTTTTCCATACCCGTGACTGGAGAAGAATAATGTTGTTCCGCATTCCCCCTTCGCTACTTGTGCTGTTATTTGGCGCAGCACTGCTGCCTGGCGCCACTTTCGCGGCTGATCTGACAAAAGTTAACGTCAGTGTTAACGATAAACAGTGCGACCCGATGACGTTAACGGTGCCAGCGGGAAAAACACAATTCACGATTAAAAATAACAGCATGCGTGCGCTGGAATGGGAAATTCTTAAGGGTGTATTAGTCGTTGAAGAACGGGAAAATATCGCGCCCGGTTTCATACAAAAAATGACGGTAGATCTGCAACCCGGTGAATATGAAGTCGCTTGTGGTTTGCTCACCAACCCTCGCGGCAAACTGATTGTGACGGGCGGTGAGAATGCCGTTCCGGTCAAAGCCACCGCCAATGACCTGATTGGCCCACTCGCTGAATATAAATTTTACGTCATGATGGAAATGGCTGCGTTTGCCCAGAAAACGACTGAATTCACCGATGCAGTGAAAAAAGGTGATATTGAAAAAGCCAAAGCGCTGTACGCGCCAGCACGCCAACATTATGAGCGAATTGAACCGATTGCCGAGCTATTTTCCGATCTCGACGCCGCGATCGACGCCCGCGAAGATGACTACGAGCAAGGCACAAACGACCCGAAATTTACCGGTTATCATCGTCTGGAAAAAGCCTTGTGGGCAGATAACAGCACACAAAACATGACACCGTATGCCGACCAGCTGGCACAAGACGCGATCGAGCTGAAAAAGCGTATTGCTGCCCTCGCCTTCCCGCCAAGCAAAGTGGTTGGTGGAGCAGCGGCGCTGATTGAAGAAATCGCGGCCACCAAAATCAGTGGTGAAGAGGAGCGTTACAGCCGTACTGACTTGTGGGATTTCCAAGCCAATATCGACGGTGCACAAAAAATTGTCGATCTGCTGCGCCCGCTGCTGGAAAAAGCCGATGCCCCGCTGCTCACCAAAATTGATAGCAACCTGAAAACGGTCACCGCTATTTTAGCGAAATACCACACCGAACAGGGCTTTACTTCTTACCAACACCTGACTGATAACGATCGCAATGCGCTGAAAGGCCCGATCACCGCATTAGCGGAAGATCTGGCGAAACTGCGCGGCACACTGGGGTTAAATTAACATGGGCTGTCCATTTAGCGCCTTATGGCAAACGGTCACCGGCAAAAGTATGAAAGCACCACATCCGGTAATTGAAAATAATAGCGAGGAACTCGCCTCGCCATCGCGTCGTTCACTGCTGATGAGCTTAGGCGCTGCCGGCGGTGCACTAGCGCTCGGTGGTCTCGCCAGCCGCTCTGCACTGGCTGCACCGAAACCAGCCGCTATTTTGCCGGATGATGCAAAATTCCAGAAACAACCGTTTTATGGTCAGTATCAAAGCGGGATCACCACTCCCCAACAAGCGGCGATGATGCTGGTTGCTTTTGATATTCTCGCAACCAATAAAGCAGACCTGACTCGGCTATTTAAACTATTAACTGAACGCTGTGTCTTTCTGATGCAAGGCGGCCAACCGGTTCAGGTGGATAACAAATTACCACCCTTAGATTCCGGTATTATGGGGACACAAATTTATCCCGATAATCTGACCATCACCGTCTCTGTGGGTAACGCCTTGTTCGATCAGCGATTTGGGCTGTCAGGTTTCAAGCCAAAACATCTGCAGCAGATGACCAAATTCCCGAACGATTCGTTAGATGCCAAATGGTGTCATGGCGACTTGCTGTTGCAGATCTGCGCGAACAGCAGTGAAACGGTGCTACACGCACTGCGCGATATTATCAAACACACCCCTGATCTGCTGAGCGTACGCTGGCGCCGCGATGGTTTTATCTCGGCACATGCCGCGGCCACACAAGGTCAGGAAACACCGATCAACCTGCTCGGTTTCAAAGACGGCACAGGCAACCCAGATACCCATCAGCCATCACTGATGAATAAAATTCTCTGGGTCAACGGCGCCCATCACGAACCCGCCTGGGCCACACATGGCAGTTACCAAGCGATCCGCCTGATCCGCTTCCGCGTAGAATTTTGGGATCGCACCCCCTTGCAGGAACAGGAAGCCATTTTTGGCCGCCATCGTGACACGGGTGCACCGCTGGGCAAGCGCAATGAACATGATGACCCAGATTATGGTTCTGATCCGGAAGGCAAACGCATTCCGCTGGATTCGCACATCCGTCTTGCTAATCCGCGCACAGCAGAGACCGAAAAAAACCTGATCTTACGTCGCGGTTATAGTTATTCGTCGGGCATTACCGGCTCTGGCCAGTTGGATATGGGTCTGCTGTTTGTCTGTTATCAGGCCGATCTGCAGGAAGGTTTTATTGCCGTGCAGAAAAAGCTCGATGGCGAACCGCTGGAAGAGTACATCAAACCGTTTGGTGGTGGTTATTTCTTCACCCTGCCTGGCGTACCAGCTCCCGGCCATTACTTTGCACAATCCTTATTAGAGGCGGTTTAACCGCCCCTGTTATGACCTTATTCCGCCCCCATCGCGGTGATCATATTGAGTAATTCGGTCTCTTGCTGACGCCACCACGGATACCAACCTGGTGGCGTCAGTAACTGCACCGGCTCACCAATTTGCGGCATCAGTAATGGCACCTGTTGTGTGGCGGCTAAATTCATAATGCGTTCAAACGGCTCAAACCAATCATGTAACGCCAAATCAAACGTGCCGTTATGAATCGGCAACATATAACGCCCATCTAAATCGAGATGCGCCTGCAGCGATTGCTCCGGCAACATATGTACATCTGGCCAGCTGTGATCATAAGCACCGGTTTCGATACAAGTAATATCGAACGGCCCGTACGCCGCGCCTATTTGCTTAAAGCCGTCGAAATAACCGGTATCACCACTAAAAAACAGACTAAATTGTGATGATCGGATCACCCATGAACACCACAATGATCGATCGGTATCCAACAACCCACGGCCGGAAAAATGGCGCGCCGGTGTCGCGACTAACTGTGTATCGCCAACTTGCACCGACTGCCACCAGTCCAATTCGGTAATCGAATCCGCCGCGACACCCCATTGCTGTAATTGGCGACCGACGCCCAGCGGCACATAAAAATGTTCACAACGCGATGCCAGCAGTTGGATGCTTTGTTTATCCAGATGATCGTAATGGTTGTGCGAGATGATGATGCCTTTCAGCGCTGGTAATTGTTCTGGGATCAGCGGTGGTTCATGAAAACGCTTCGGACCGACCCATTGTAATGGCGATGCCCGCTTGGCAAAGACCGGATCGGTTAACCAGAATTCGCCATTGAGCTTCAGCAACAAAGTAGAGTGCCCCAGCCGGTATAACGTATCGTTCGGAGAAGCTAACAATTGCGACATGCTCAATTTGCTGATCGGTAGCGGTCGGATTGGTGCCGGCACTGTAGGGCGCGCAAACAGATAACGCCCACACAAACGCAATAACCCTAGCATGGTCATCGGTTGCGGGGTTTGATGGTTATGAAAGCGCTTGTTACGGAATACACTGCCTGGCGATGCCACTATTTGCTCGGAAAGCTCACTGGGTATTGTCGATAACGTTGCTGCATCTGATGAATGAGCCATGACATTCTCCTGAAAACGGGTGACATCTAACCATCGGAAGTTCAGGATAAAACCGGTTTATGACAACATGACGATCGTTTTTCGCAGAATATGTGAATAAAAATCACACTATTAGCGATAAAACCGTAAATATTGTTCAAGGAATGCGCAATCAAACCAGAGAGGCTTTACGTAGAAGTAATATCCTCGTATTATACGCCCCAAGAACGGAGAGATGGCAGAGTGGTTAAATGCACCGGTCTTGAAAACCGGCAAGGGTTTGTAGCCCTTCTAGGGTTCGAATCCCTATCTCTCCGCCAAACACTTTGAATAAAGCCCTGATTTATCAGGGCTTTTTCATTTCTGTCTTTCTTCAGTATGCCATCTGGTATGCCATTGATGTTTGGCTTCAGTTGTTCGCAATCAGATAGCATCGGACAGCCCAGATACATTTCCTTCTCGAACCTTTCTGTAAGCAGCACAATGAGTGCTCCGCGTATCCACATCTGTCTTAAATAAACCATCCCAAAAAATTGAATACCACGTAACTATTCTCCAACAGGCCTTAGTTATCTTTTTCCTTACGCAAAGAAATTCACGGGTCAGACTACTGCAACGCGCCAATAAAGATTGAATGAATATCATTATTGTTTGTGTTTTGTGAGTGCAGCACATGCTGAGGTATAGCAGTCGACACATAAACCCTATATTGGAGTTTATGACTTGTTATTCAGCGTAGGTATCCACTTCTTATAAAACGAATAAAGTGATTTCTGCTTCCCATTGGTGATTACTACCCATGAATCAATACCCCCACCGGTCAAAAGCAAGCGGTAAGCTATTCAGTAGGTCTCGTCTTTCACGCCAATCAGGCAGGAATTGATCCATGTAGCTGCGGAAGCGTTCATTGTGATGCCGTTCAAGCAGGTGAACAAGTTCATGAACCAGAATGTATTCAAGACATTCTGGTGGCTTTTTGGCGAGTTCCAGATTTACGCTGATCCGTTTCGAAGACGTATTACAGCTACCCCATTTGGTTTTCATTTTTCGGATACCCCAATCACTGGGGCTAACACCAATAATTGGTAGCCAAGTTGCAAGAATAGCCTCTATGCGCACCTTAAGCTCTTCACGATAGAATGAACCCAGCAATGCGGCTTTCTTCTCTGTCGGTGTGTCTGGCTTGATACAGAGCATCAGCTTATTGCTTCCCTGCACTTTTACCTCATTACGCCCAACCGTTTCGATGAAATTTAACCGGTAGCGTCTTCCCCACAGGTAATGCGACTCACCACTGACCATTTCGCGATCTGATTGACGAGGTTGCTTCAGAAATTCTTGTTGTTGTTTTTTGATCCAAGGAATGCGGGATATCACCGCCATGCGAATGGCGGTTTCTGTCATTTTTTCAGGGGCGGATACACGAACAAAACCATCAGGTGGCAACACGCTGATATGCAGATTTTTGATCTCTTTTCGGTTTAGCTGAAAGGTTAAATTACCAATGACCATTTCCGGCATTATTGATATTCCCTTTGTGCTTTCGCCAGTTCCATTACGCTTTGAATATCGACTTCATACGGCTTACTTTCTTCACGAATGGCATTAGCAATTTCTCGTTCTTTAAAGCGATCGCCGACCCAATCTGCTTTTTTAGTATAACGAATGGCGCTATCAATCTTAGTAGCGAGCACTTCATCATGACCAAAGTTATCGTAAAACGCGCGTTTGGCTTGGGTGTCCATCGATGATGGGTATGCTGACTTGGTCTCCTCTGGATGGATGACCTTTTTGGATAAATCGCGGATGCGCTCAAGATATTCCTGATAATCAATCGCCTGCTGACGACGCAATGTAATCAGCTCATCTAATAGCGTAGACATTTGTTCGTAATATTTGGGATTCACCGGATTTTCATCAACGATGGTCTTACGCACGTTATTCTCGATTGTCTCCGCCATGGCTTCCGGATTTTTACGAATATCTTCCGGCAAGGCATCAATCGCATCGGCCCCCTTCTGCACAATCAGCTCTATCAAACCTAGATCTTCAAAATCCATCAATAGCTCACTGTCATCAGCTCGAATATACATATCAAGCAGATGACGCATAGCCGGTTCGAAACGCTTCATATCCAGCAAATCACCGCTGGCAAGCTTCACTTCATCACGCACTTTTTCATAGTGAATGACTTCATCTTTGATCTGTTCTGATTCACTAGGTGTAAAACCAGCTTGTGGCATTTCGTTGGCGACGTTGGCGTAAGCACGCAATAATTTAGCGACATGCTGATACAGCGTCAGACGTAGCGCTTCTTTTTCTGTCAGCTCATCTTGATTTTTACCCGATTCGCCACAGAAGAAATGAATGTAATCTTGCGTGGCACGCGGCGCTTTCACCGGTTCACATAAGCAGCGGACCATTTCCAGTGCGTTCTCCAGATCTTCTCTGGCTTGCTCCAGACGATCTTTCAGTAAGCCTGCAACATCCTCTTTGTCATACCCATCGAACGCTTCACCGGTATATTCTGAGATCGCTTTATCGAGTGAGCGGAATAGGTCTTTATAATCGATGATGTAACCATATTCTTTGTCATCCCCATCCAACCGGTTTACACGGCAAATCGCCTGAAACAGATTGTGATCGGCCATCTGTTTGTCGATATAAAGATAGGTTGCGGATGGCGCATCAAAACCAGTTAGTAGCTTGTCGACCACGATCAGCAAACGCATTTGCCCCGGCTCTTTAATAAAGCGTTGCTTAACTATTTTTTCAAACTCTTCGACACGTTTTGCAGCCTCTTCTTCATTCTGTTCAAAAAAGTTAGCCAGCATTTTCCGGTAAGTATCATATTTGAAGAGTTTCTCTGTTAAACCCGCTCCTGTCTCTTCCCCTTTAATATTGGAAGCTGTTGGTTGATAACTGGTAACAATTGCAATTTTTCCAGCTAGATCTGTTTTGCTAAACAGGTCATATGCAGTACAAGCCTGATAAACGCTGGAACAAACCAACATGGCATTTCCATAGCCACTCGCTAAGCGAGGGCGTTTTTTCATATCCAACCAGATATCCATTACAATTTTTTCAATGCGCGACTTACTGGATAACACCTTCTGCATGGTGCCCCATTTCTGCTTTAACTGTGTTTTTGCAAGTCTTGAGATATTGATAGTATTTATCTCAAACCATTCATCGACTTTCTTTTCAGAGGTTAAATGCTGGTCGATATCACGCGCTTCATAACGCAGATCAAGCACGACACCATCGGCAACTGCTTCATCAAATTTGTAGGTATGGATGTAAGAACCAAAGATCTCGATGGATTTCTTTTTATCTTTCTTCATCAATGGCGTGCCGGTAAAGCCGACGAACATGGCCTCTGGCAAGATCGACTTCATGGCATCGTGTAACTTGCCCGATTGCGTGCGGTGACATTCATCGACAAAAATAAACAGGTCGCCTTTGGCTCGAAAATCTTTCGGCAATGATTTCTTCAGCTCAGCAATAAACTCATCGGCTGCACCCTCATCGTCTGATTCACTTTGTCGTCCGAATTTGTGCACTAATGAACAGATCAACCATGGGTTAGTGGTGTTCAGTGTAGCAATCAGATCTGCACCGCTTTTGGTGCGGTAGATCGCTTCATCAACACCAAAGAACACTTTCTCGATTTGCTCATCGAGCTCTGTGCGGTCGGTAACAATTAAGACTCGCGAATCTTTTACATTTTCCCTGATCCACTTTGCCAACCACACCATCGTCAGACTTTTACCTGACCCCTGTGTATGCCAGATAATGCCGCCTTCACGGCGGGCGATGTGCTTTTTCGCAGCTTGAATGCCAAAGAATTGATTGTGTCGGCATGTTTTCTTCACACCGGCATCATAGACAATAAAATCGTGGATCAATTGCAGGAAGCGTTGCTTGTTACAGATGCGGCTTAAATGGAAATCGAGCTGATGCTCGTATGGATTAACAACATCCTCTTTCCATTCCAAATAATATCGTTCTGCCGTCTCAACGGTGCCGTAACGCAGC
Organism: uncultured Tolumonas sp.; assembly: GCF_963678185.1. Taxonomy (NCBI): domain Bacteria; kingdom Pseudomonadati; phylum Pseudomonadota; class Gammaproteobacteria; order Aeromonadales; family Aeromonadaceae; genus Tolumonas; species uncultured Tolumonas sp. Next base: position 2,624,843 of record NZ_OY782757.1, on the reverse strand, counting down.
CCTTGGGTGTCGTTACCGGCCATCACCAGTTGCATGGTAGTGAAGAAATTACGGATAAAATCTTTCTTTTGGTTATCGAGATTTTGCCGAATGCCCTCGTTTACACTCACCGATGAGCGCTTCAGCTCTAACACTCCCAGTGCAATGCCATTTACGTAGAGCACAATGTCAGGGCGCTTCTTATTCTCGCCTTTGATTGACACCTCTTCGGCAATGGCAAAGTCATTAGCTTCTGGGTTTTGCCAGTCGATTAGCCAAACAGTCTGGTTTAACTCACCCGCCCCTTCTTTGTCTTTCACGCCATAGCGCAAGAGCTGGTAAACGTCTTTATTGGCGTAATAAAGCTTCTTGCCCTCACCCAATGCAGCTGCGGTATCAAGCTGGCGGATGACGCGGGAAATGAGAGCTTCACTGACCCCCCGCTTTTGCAGCCAAGGAATCAGAATGCTGGTTTCAATGTTTTTGTTGTTGTCTCGATCTTGCCAGTCACCGAGATAGCGATAACCTAGTTCATCGTTAAAAAAACGGACGATACGATTTTGTGTCACTCGCTCTCGCTGACCCACATTAGCCACAACATCTACTCCTTTAGCATTGAAACAAAGCCCTGTTTACACAATGAATCAAGCAAACAAAATATAAAAACTTCTTTAATTTCAAATTAATAACAAAATAATAAGCTATCAACCTTTTTGCCAGTCAAGCAACCATCAAGCAAATTTCATTTGCTAAACTGTATTTAAAACAGCAGTTTCAAACTGGTCTGCCTGACTACAAATGATTTTTACATCAGTCCACTTATTGGTCAGTTCAACCGCTTTCCGCATGTATTCAGGTCGAGATTTTTTAACTCTTTGCTTTTTCGGCAACAGCGGTAATCGACTTTCGACCGTGATGTCACATTCGGCATTCGTCAGCAGCGGATGAGCAGCATCAAGCAATGCTGCGGCAAGCCAAGTGCCGGAAGACTGAGCGGGAAGGCAAAGCACAGCATCGCCCAATGACGCTTGGCCTAACCAACTGCTAATAACAGTTTGTAGCGCTTGAACCGTGCTATTTACCGGCGGGCAAACTTGTGCACAGGGTAAATTTGCCCAGCCTTTTTGTTGTGCGAACAACGCGAGATGTTCACCACAATCAGCATAGTTAAATGTAGCTACATCGACGTCCAGATGAATGATAAGCAAATCAAACCCTATCAAGGTTGGGTCTTGGTCTATTGGCCCTTGAAAGCGTTCACCAGCCATCGAGCACCATTTCAACACACCGCCCCAGCCACCACCGATTTCTGGTTTTGTCGCCTCGGGTTGCAACTGAGTTAATATAAACGGCTGAGGAAGAAACGCCTTTAGCGCTGCTTCGATAATGACGTAATCAGTCGGCCCTTCAGCGACCAGCGCAATGCGAAGATCAGACATTTGGCACTGCCCCTAAATGCCCCATCAACCACAAACGTGATAGTGGATATTCTTGATTAAGCTGCTGCAATTTTTCTGACAACACAATACGGCGAACTTGCGTCAAACCGTTGCTGTTTCGCTCGACTGCAAACAGGCGTATCTCATCGTCGGTTAAATCTAATCCGTCTAATACCGCAGGGTTATGTGCCGTAAATAAAAGCTGCCTATCGTCACCACTATGACGTAACCATGCCGATAATTTGCGGGTCAGACTTGCCAATAAGCGAGGGTTTAGCGCCTGATCTAAGTTATCAATCGCAAACACTTTCGGTGCGTGTGGCAACAAACAAAGCACCGCCGCAAAAAGAATATAGAGAGCCCCTTCGCTGGCATCGTAAGCCGTGAGTTCATTGCGGCTTTTGTTCATAAAGCGGTCGGTGAATTTGATCAGATGCTTCGTGCGTGGCACCTTTGGCGATAACAGTGAGCCCGCTTGCGTTGTAATCGTGACATCAGCAACCCAATCAATCAGGGTGAGCACATCGTCTAAAACATCTTCACCAGCGTCACCTTGCCCTTCCAGATATTTACGGAGTAAATCAAACGCTTCGGCCATCATGCCACCATTGAGGCCAACCGGTCGACGCGATTGTTGATCAGGCACGATGCCGCGCAAAGTCGGCGTATTCGGGCAATAGATGGCATATTCCTGCAACGCACGCATAAGCTGTGTGGCGGCATTTTGCTCGTCGAGATCAACCAGTTTCAGCGCGGCAAGCCCGGCTTGTGGGTTGAGATTTTTCTTACTGCGCACACCATCGGCGATGATCTCTTCTTTGCCGTCTGAGAGATATTCGGTTTTATAGCTCCATGCCGGTTCGGGTGATTCCAGCGGGTTTAACAGCGAGGCACGATAGGTTTCACCTGCATCGCCCGTGACATCAATGCCGATATGGGCTGGGGTGCGCGCTGATGCAAACGAGCTTTTATAGAGTTTCGGAACGCCCGCCCGCACACCTCGGCGCAGCAGGCTTTCATCATCAACCACGCCATTTGCCGCTGCCCCCAACACACCCAGAGCTTCAAGAATATTGCTTTTACCCACGCCATTCGCGCCGATAAAACAGTTCACCCGCCCCAGCTCAATCGGTTCATCTTGAATCAGGGTTTTGAACCCTTTTACGGTCAGTTTGCGAATCATCATATCAACCTCGTTTTACCGGTCAGCAGTTCTTGCATCATGCCTTGTTTGATTTGGCGGGTTTTATGCGTCTGTCTTTCTAAAACCAATATTTCATCATCCATTGAGAAAAGGAAATCTACGATTGATTTCTGCTCAACAAAATCTACAGGGTAGGAAATAATAGATTCTCCGATTTCTGCCATATTTATTTTTTGAGGCGTAGCATTCAATAATGCTCTTTTTTCTATTTCTTTCTTGAAATAGGATGATTTTGAAAATGCATAAAAATAACCAGAAGATATCGAATTATTTAATTTAATTAGAGCCAAGCTAACATAAATACTAGCATCAACATCCCAATCAATAATTTTGGTGACACCTAATGTCCCAATTCTAGTCAATAGGATATCGCCTTTCTCCGGTTTACATCGTTTGATTAGTTTTTGATGCTCTTCTGTTGAAATATATTTAACATTAAAAAAGTCATTATTAGTTACATTTTCAACACTATAAAAAGGGGTTCCTATTGATACATATTTTGGGGTATGGTGAGTCCCATCGTTAATATATCTACTAAGTGATTTTAAACTAGCGACCTCCCAATCCTCCGGAATTTCCCCCAGTTCGCTAGATTTATAGCCTTTTGGCGTGCCATCTTCGCGCAAGGCGAATTGTGGCAAACGGGTTTTACCGGTCAGCAGTTGCTGCATGGTGGCGGTTTTAATGGCCTGCTTTTTGGCGATGAGTTTTTCTAATTCGGCGATCAGCGCATCGACATCAGAGAGCGCATTGGCGATAGCGGTTTGTTCTTTCAAAATAGGAGGAACAGGAATAAGTAATTCTCTAATTTCTTCAAGATGAAGATTAGTAACTGTTCCTTGCTTAGCTCGTTGAGCTAACTGCAAGTTAAGAAAGTCAGACTTGAAAAATTGCTCCAAATATTCAACATTAAGAAGTCTTTTTTTTAACTTAATTAACGCCAAACTAACAAAAACCGAAAATTCCCAATCCCAGTTAATAACTTTTGGTACACCTATTGTACCGTTTTTACTGAGCAGCAAATCTCCTTTTGCTGGTTTACATCTTTTAGTCAGCAACTCATGTTCATGCTCAGAAACATATTTAAAATTATCTTCATCAAGCTTACCTTGTATATCTGTGACTCTTAAAAACGGAATACCATTGGCAGTATAAGTTGGAGTGTGATGAGTCCCGTCTATAATAAGAGATGTTAGTTTTTCTAATTTTTGTAGTGACCAATCACTAGGAATAACCCCAACTTCGGTTTGCTTATACCCTTCCGGTATTACTTGCTTCTGTTCTGTCATTATTCTTCCCCCTGCCCCTTCTGCTGCAACTGCGCCACTGCCCGCATGCGCTCACGCTCCAGCTCACGTTTCAGCTCTTCTTCCGTTGGCAAATAAGGCAAATAGCGGGCGGCAAACAATTGTGTCTGATCGGCCAGCACCGAATATTTCACCACGGCCTCACTCTTTTCACTGCACAGCACTAAACCGATAGTCGGGTTGTCATCACTGCCTTTGCGCTGTTCATCATACAAACGCACATAGGTATCCATCTGGCCGACATCCTGATGTTTCAGCTTACCCAGTTTCAAATCAACCAGCAGGAAACATTTGAGTTTAAAGTTGTAAAACACCAGATCGATATAAAAGTCTTCATCATCAAAACGGATACGCTGCTGGCGTTCGACAAACGCAAAGCCTTTGCCCAGTTCCAGCAAAAACTGTTGCAGGTTGCTGATAATGGCCTGTTCCAGCTCGCTTTCCTGATAGGTTTTATCTTGCAGGTTCAAAAAATCGAGAATGTAGGGGTCGCGCAGGTAATCTTTCGCGGTTTCTGCCAACGGTTGTGTGTTGCTCTGAGCCTCTTGCTCAACCAGCGCTTTATTCTGGCTGGCCAACAAGCGTTCGTAATAGAGCGTGCCGATTTGCCGCTCTAACGCTCTGGCGCTCCAGCTTTGGGTAATGGCTTCGTGAAGATACCAATCTCTGGCCTGCGGGTTGTCGATGCGAAGCAGAGTTCGATAGTGCGTCCAGCTTAATTCGAGACGCAGTGCGTCGCGAATTGGAAAAGCCTGATAAAACGTACGCATTTTCCGTAAATTCGTAATATCAAAGCCTTTGCCTAAACGGTCGGTCAGTTGCTGCGATAACTGCTGTAACTGTTGTTTGCCATATTCCGCTCGGCTTTCACCTTGCTGTTCATCTTCAACAATCAGGCGGCCAATTTCCCAGTAGCTTTGCACCATAACGCTGTTGACCGCTTGGCGGAGCTGCCCGCGCGCCTGTTCAATCTGCGTAGCAATCGCATCGGCCAATGAACTCAGCCGTGTTGGGGTATGGTCGTTCATATTGTTTCCAGCCCCATGGCTTTCAGATGTGCCGCCACTTTCAGGCTAAGCGCATCGACTGATTGGCTGATGGTCGGTAATGCTTCGGCATAGCGCTCTTCTAACTCTTTTACGCGATTAGCCAGTTGCTGAATAATGCGCTCGATTTCCGCCTGAATGCGGCTTTGTAATGTGGCGTGCCATTTGTCATTCACAATCAGGGTTTTGATATCATCTTCCGACAAGGTGGCGTAGTGTTTAAACACCGCGCGGTCTAGCTGGTCTTGTGCTTCTTTCAGTGCTTTTTTGCTATCACCTTCCGCGTCAAATAAGGTTTTGGCCTGTTTTAATGCCGCTTTTTCTTCTTTATCAGTTGCCACTTTTAAGCGCGCCGTAATGGTTACTTTGGTGACTTTATCTTTGTCGTTCAGCGCTTCTGCCAATAAGCCGTCTTCGCCGCTGTTTTCTTCCAGATAACTTTCCAGCTCTTGAGTGGCGTTATCAAGATCGGCCTGTAACTGATCCAGCTTCTTTTGTTCGGTTTTATAATAACGGGCAATGATCAGCGATGGTGCGATCAGGTCTGCTTTGAACTTGGCCTTGTCGATGACGATATCGGGCGTTTCTTTGAGTTTTTCGCCTTTCTCTGCCACCAGTTCACGCAACACTTTTCCGGCTAACCAACCATCTTGCGTCAGCAGATAAGCATCGTCTTGCATGGTGTCGTTCCAGTAATCCATCAAGATCTGGTAAACGTCGTAGTTATTCAGCAATGCAGTGTCGGCATATTGCGCTAATAAGGCTTCTGAAATTTCATCAATCAATGCTTTCGGGTTATCGCCAACGCTGAGTTCCTGCAAGGCCATCTGTTGCTGCCATTGTGTTAGCAACGTCATTGCGCGTTGAGCGAACGCTTTAAATTCAGGGTATTCCAATAAGGTGGTTTTTATTTTTCCCGCTTCAATTTGTGCTTTGCTATAACCGGCCCGCACCGGCGCAAACAGCGCATCACGCATTGATGGGAACACCTGCCAGTAAGGTGCTAGCGCATTGATATCGCGATCAGGAATGCCGCCCTGCAAATGTGCAGTGAGATCGTGCAGGTCTTCCGGTTCGCTGGCATCAATATAGCGTGGAATATTGAGGTTATAGTCATTCGCCGCGATCTCGCTGAGTGGCACCATGCGGCTATAACGCGGCTGTTCCAACTGCTTGGTAAACACATCAACCACTTTGTGAATGTCTTGCGCGCGCAGACGGTTTTTGTTGCCGTCTTTGATAAAGCCTTTGCTGGCATCGAGCATGAAAATGCCTTTACGGCTATGCGCTTGCGCTTTATCAATCACGATGATGCAGGCCGGAATACCCGTGCCATAAAACAGGTTGGCAGGCAGGCCGATAATGCCTTTGATATAGCCCTGTTTCAGCAGGTTTTCACGAATACGCGCTTCAGCATTACCACGAAACAGCACGCCATGCGGTAATATCACCGCGCCTTTGCCGGTGCTTTTCAGGCTTTTAATGATGTGCAGCAGGAAGGTGTAATCGCCATTTTTTTCTGGCGGAATACCCCACGTGAAACGATCAAACGGGTCTTCATTCGGGTTGAGGCCGCTCGTCCAGTTCTTATTTGAAAATGGTGGGTTGGCTACCGCAAAATCGAAGGTTTTTAACTGACCATTCGCTTCTTTCCATTGCGGGTCAACCAGCGTGTTGCCTTTCCAGATTTTTGCCGTCGCATTGTTATGCAAGATCATGTTCATGCGTGCCAGAGCGCTGGTCGCGTTATCCATCTCCTGCCCGTAGATCGACAAGCCACGTTCAGCTTCATCACTGGCTTTCAGCAGCAACGAGCCTGAGCCGCAGGTCGGGTCATAGACGGTGGCGTCTTGTGGCGTGCTGGCATCAATACCAATCACTTTCGACAGAATGCGCGAGACTTCAGACGGGGTATAAAACTGGCCCTTACTTTTGCCTGACTCGGTGGCAAAGTGGCGCATCAGATATTCATATGCATCGCCCAGCAGGTCATCGCCATCGGCACGGTTAGCGGAGAGATCTAACCCTTCAAAAATGCCGATCAGCTTAGAAAGGCGGTCGATCATCTCCTTCCCTTTGCCAAGCTTGTCTTCATCATTGAAGTCAGCAACGTCGATAACACCTTTGAGGTCGTTCTCTTCCGCCAGTGCGCTGATGATTTTATTCATCTTATCGCCGATCTCTTTGTCACCTTTCAGCGCTTTCATGTCATCAAAGCTGGCACCCTGCGGAATGACGATCATGCCATACGGGTCGCCTTTATAACGGTCAGAGACATATTTCATGAACAAGAAGGTGAGCACATAATCTTTGTATTGGCTGGCATCCATACCACCACGCAACTCATCACAACTCGCCCAGAGAGAGGAATAGAGTTCCGTCTTTTTAATCGCCATGGTTGTTCCTTAAATTCTTTGCATTACCGCTAAGTAAAAAATCAGATCAGACCGGTATTCAAACCGGCAGCTTTTAGTCGTTGCGTTAAATTACGCATCTTGCTGAATTCAGTGCCCAAGCTCTCGCGCAAACCAACCCCTTCGCAAAACTCTTTCGCCGTAATGTGTTTAAGCTCATCGGCATATTTGAGCATTTGCAGGTGAAGTTCTGAGGTGTATTGGTTGCGAGGCGCATCGGCCAAGGCTTGTTTGATGCGGAGGTAGATCTCTTGTTCTGTCATTTTGTGCCAACAAGCATCTGGAATTTGATTAGTTAGCTAAATTAGCTAACTAATATTGCGAGCACAAGGGAAAGTGTCTTTTGATGATGGTTTGTGAGATTGAACGGTGCTTTTAAGGCCGCCGTTGTGTTAGATAAAAAATTGAAAAATCTATTCGGTATGGTTTCTACAATAAATTTCTGAAAGTACACATCATGTGCTTCATCTTTTAAACACAGTCATACCGAGGTAAAACACATGAGCAATAAACACCAAGCAACTAAAACACCAATGACTAAAAGCGACGCAGCACGCATTCAATCTGCGACAGCAAAATCGAACGATGGTTCTGTACCTAAAGGGCACTTCACGGGCCGTGCGCAGAGCGCAGCTAATAAAAACGGAAAATAACCAGAACGGAGGGGGGCAGAAAGTCTGCCCTTTTGAGCATGAAAGATAAGTATCTATTTCCAAAGCTAGGTGAGTTATTCCGTCATATTGTCACCACAACTGGCTATCGCAGCTATTTTGTTGAGAAAGGTTGCGACAAAGATCTAGATGACATGGCAAATGAATCGCGATATAGCCATGAGTTACTCTGCGCTAATGAAAAAAAATTCTGGAATGCTATCGAGGATGACTGCGGTGAAGAGTGGTATTTTTATATTCATTCTACCTGGCAAGTAACCAAGCAGGCATTACTGATGGCTGTGCTTAATGTTGACTCCAGCGCCTTTGTTGAGAAAAAAGATACCACGCTCGTTGATCAATATTTTTCTGTCCCAACCCTCTCTCAATTCGTGCGTTTATTACAGCAACGCATGGCAAGCCCCAACATTCTCGATTGGCTCGAAAAGCCCTTTTCTGCATGGATAAAATACGCAGCAATAAGTTCCGGTAATACCGAAAAATGTGTTCTTGAAAAAACAGCCAATCACTTCGAAATTGATGAACGAACAATTCAAAATTGGATGGCCGGAAATGCCATTGGAAAAGTGCACCAGCCTTATAGATTCTTAGTAGCCTCTTTCTTTTCCAACGTAGATCAAGACAGCAAAAAAATTGATCATCTTTGTGGCTGGTTACTATTGTCGATAGCATTCCAATCACTGGATCATGACTTCAGAGATCGCGTGATGCGAGACTTCGTCATTCGCCCACAACACCCGTGGTCAATGCAACAATCGATCGCTGAGATGCAAGATTTGGCAGTTCAGCAAGGAGCAAGCCCTTATCGCAATGACATCATCAAACGTTTATCCAAAATTGAAGCCTTGTTTGCTGATAAACCCTGCGACCTTCCAGAAATTAAAAACGAACTAAATAAACTGAATAGCTTGGTTGCCAAGTTGAATGCTAATCAACAATTAGCCTATCAGTATATCGTTGATTGGTTTTCAGCCAGAAAAGCCGCACTAGAAGACAATCAAGCAAAAGCATTACAGCTCTATAAATTGGCGGTTGATGGTGTCTGGTGGTTTGGCGGCCAAAATCAACACCCGATTATTCATGAGGCACTGTGTTATTCAGTTGGGATCAGCAAAAAAATTGATGCGGATTATTACTGGGATAAGACATTCGCTCTTGGCTTAAACAATGGCCCCAAAAGAGAGTTAGATGACCAAGAGTTACGCAGGATCTCATTCGCTTTTGAGAAGAACTTTTCACCGCTAAAAGCAAAGAACAGAATTCCTCCTGCGGTCAGATTCAGCGTTGATGATGATTTTTCTACACTAACCAAACAACAACTTTCAAAGCCTAATCAAAAAGTGAAATTGGCAGATGGCCGACTGGTTGTAACCCCATTAATGCTGGCTATTCAAGACAAATCATTGTCTGAAGTTAGGCGTACTATCGAATCTGGTGGCGACCCTAATCATTTTATAAAAGACTCTGGCGAAAGTCCGCTAAGTTATGCGTTAAGACGAGCATGGAATAGGAAAGATACTCAGATTCTGGAGTATTTACTTACGCTGGATCTATCGCCTGAAACCGTTAACCTCCCTGCATCAACACAAAAAGAGACGCCATTAAAAATCGCTATTGATGTCGGAAATGCAGATATTGTTGGTCGATTAATTGAATTAGGTGCTGATATTGAAGCGCAATGTGGTTATACGACGTCAGCCCTTTGTCATGCGATGTTGATGTTTGCTGATAGTCGAGACCCTACTAGCTTGAAACAAGAGCAACGGTATTTTGCAGGAAAAATTAAAGCTGACGTTTATGATGCAAAAGATGGCGCTGTATTAGATATCGATCTGCGAGCAAGAAGACAGCGATTTGCTGATTTGATCAACGAGTCTGAGCGTAACAATCAAATATACCAAGAAACAAAAGCGTATTTCTTACGGAAGCCTGAACAATATCTTCAAATCATACAGCTACTGCTTGCCAAAAAAGCCGATCCTAACCGTCGTTACAAAGTTGAAGAAACTCACATAGCCGAATGGACACCAACTTTATTTGCAGCAGAACTGGGTAACTTAGACCTTTTCAAAATGATGCTTTCTTATGGTGGCAACCCCAACTTATCGTTGATGCCCCCTGAAAACTTCGTCAAATATGATGCTTTGTGGGTAGCAGTAGACCATGGAAAACGTGAAATCGTCTCATATTTGAACGGTTTATCCGTCTAAATTCTTTTAAATCCTGCTTTATATAAACGCTAACGCACTTAAATCAGGCTTTGTAAGTATTTGTTAAGAAAATATTTGCCCGTGAAACCAATCAGCGTATTCTTTTGTACAGTCTCATTAAGGGCTTTTTGATGAAGGTAGTATGCTGACGCTTGATAATAAAATTAAACAATTCGGTGGTCGGATGTTAGCTCAACAAGAAGCCGCATCATCGCGCGCATCGGCTCGATTAGCCTCTGGAAAACGGATTAATAGTGCAAAAGATGATAGCGCAGGTTTTCAAATAGCTGATCGCTTAAAAACACTCAGTTTTGCCAATATTCAACTTCAACGAAATCTACAAGATGGCATTAGCTATTCTCAGGTAGCGGAAGGTGCATTAGGTCAAGTCACATCGATGGTACAGAAAATGCGCCAGTTAGCTTTGCAAGCAGCTAACGGCTCTAACAACACATCTGATCGCCAAGCATTAAACGAAGAGTATCAGCAACTAGCTCAAGAGATTGACCGAACGGCTTACAACACACAGATCTTTGGTAAATACCCACTGCTACCAAGTCAGCAGCCCGCAAATGAAAATATTAAAAATGTTTCTACGATCAATAACGTACTGACTAATGGGCAAACGGAAAGTGGATTAGTGTCAGGTCTTAAATCAATAGCCTATATCCCTGCCGGTTCTACCAATCTTACTTTCGATCTTAACTCGTTTAGTGCCGATGACGATCTTGAGCTCTTCACTGCCGATGGGGTGCATGTGGTTGGAACAAGTATCTATACGGATAACGTCTGGGGTAATAATGGTGTTAGCGATCCTACAACCATTAAATCAAAGTTTTTTAATGCGGCTGACGGCTACAATGTCAATGCTAGCTATGATGACTCATCACTCCTATCTTCCGCAGGAACATCGACCTATAACGGTATGAATATTACTTATACTGGCGATCAGCACTCCTCAGGCATATACACAGAAAACATCACTATCGATAAAGCAACAAAAGACTTAATTTTAGCCGTCGTTGGTAGTAATGGTGTATTCGATATCACTGCCAATTGGGATTCTATCGGTAATGGCGAATCGCAGCCGTTGAATACGCCCCCCTTTGGCCCCGGCATGCAAATAACCGCAACTGAAACTCCCGTAGAAAGCAGTGATTTCATCCAGATTGATAAAACACCGGCCCGTATTGATGATCTCGGATTAACGGATACCGCGCTCGATCCAACCGAGAAAGCCATGGCCGCAATCTCATCGCTGGATGGTGCATTAACTACACTGGGTTCGCATCAGGGATATCACGGTGCAAAGATGAATGCGATGGATGCCATCAGTCGTAACGCACAGTCGCACTACGAAAATAATGAGGCAGCTAGAATGCGGATTGAAGATGCAGATTTTGCCATGGAGTCTGCCGCTCTCAGTCAAAATGAAATACTTAGTCAAGCGGCTACTGCCGTGCTCTCGCAAGCTAACTCATCGGGTTCCATGGCATTAGATTTATTGAAAAACAGTTCGGAATAAAAAAAGAACCGACAGCAAAGAGCGATGAATCAAGGGAAGGCTTTTGCCTCCCTCGATAAAATGACAGTTAGCAGATAACCATTTCTTTATTTGAAAACGAGTAGGCTCCACTTGTTCCATCAATTTTAAATTTACCATCATTAATCCCACACCCAATCAACCAATTTCTTCACCCCATACCCAACTATCACCCCTGCGGTGATTGGTACGGCCAGTAGCGTCACCGATGCAATAGACAACCCACTGGCTAGTGCCACTGTGCCACCTGAAATGGCAGAGCCCGTGACCAACGCCGTACCGGTTGGCACAACAGCGGTAGCCACCTGTCGTGCGGTGTTTTCAGCAAGCGTTGATTGTGCAATGTAGTTTGCGACAGCTTTAACACCTTGTTTTTCCATTAGAGCTTTCGTCTGGATAGTGGCACTGACCACAGTATTGATTTGCTCGCTGTAACCAAACCCCATGATGCACCACGCCACAAACTGCTCACAGTTGTTAAACAGAATGCTGTAGTGCGCTTCACCTAAACGTTGCTCCGCTCGTTCCACACTTTCCTTCCTGCCATAGACACGAAACGGGTAGTCACGCACTCGGCAGGCTTTGCCATCACAAAATTCGTCTAGTGAGACCAGCTGTATTGAGCCTTGGCCATGATGGGTTTTACCGCTGTAGTGAATGACGTGTTGATTACCCAGATACAAGCCATGGTGGGTATAGCCGGTTCTCGGGGTAACTAAATGGTCGCCGATTTGCATAGCATGGTTCCTTCTGTAATGAATAACAGAAAGCCCCGATAACGGGGCTCTGAAGTTTATATATGGTTGGGCTGATTAATTATTGCTGGTTAGCTGTACCCAGTTGATTGGTCAGCTTGGTTTGCCGGATAGGTGTTTGCCGTGATTTCACGGTGGATGTTGCTGGGGTTGAGGTTGTGTTGGTTGTAGCCGGAGGTTCCGTGGTGATGGTTGGTTCCTCGGGGTAGAACTCTTCCATCACCAGTGGAATTTCTTCTTCCGAGTCTTCGAACTGACCATTCTGAAACAGTTGTTTGGCTGTCCTTTCCAGTTCGTCCAGCAGCATGCCAGAATCAGCATCGGATTCTGACGCATCTTTCGCTTGCTGTATGGTGGCGGCAAGTTCCGCACCGTCTCTCAATGTCAGGTCAACGTAGTACACGGGAGTCTGATACGAGAGCGTGGTGCTTTTGGCGCGCAGTCGCAGCAGTAACGGCAGATAGCGCGTATTACCGCCACTTAATGCCTGAAAGTATTGCAGGCGTGCGGCCAGTGTTCGCACCGAGTTATAGCCTGTTGTTCGGAAGATAAAACTCGCCAGTTCATCGCCCTGACCATCGACTTGCACATTGAGTCGCCCATAGAGCTTGCAGCCATGCTCTCTGGCATACGGGCAGAACAGCGGTCCAGCACAGGCGTGTTCGTCTGTGCCACCCGATGCACTAACACGGCGGGCTTTCTCGCCATCACCGACACACAGTGGCCGCCCGGTTTGTCGGTCGAACGCACTGTATTCAGCACGAAGATTTAAATCAGTATCGTTGAATAACATCCGTACCGGTATGGCGCGGATTTTGTTATTCGGTGCTGACTCGGCGAGCTTCTGATGCAGTGGATGCAACAGCCATTCACCTTTGTTTTTCACCTGTGTGGTTAACGTAAAACTGTCGTCTTTCTCAGGTAGCCATTTGTCGTTCTTACACACCAAACGACCAATCGAAATCCGCCCGATAACCGGCGGGGTAATTGCCAGACCTTTAATCATAGGAACTCCGACATTGATTTAATGGGATTGAGTTGCGGTGGTTTGAATGGTGAAGCGACGAGTGCCAGGAATAGCCTTGGCGTATTGCTGGAGTAACTCAGGGTGCTCTTGTGACAGCTTGTCAATATCGGGGGCTAATCGGTCTTTGGCCTTGCGCCAAGTGACCTTACCTTGTTGAAAGAGTGCGGCGGTGGCTGACCCCAACGCAGCCTGTATGCGGTGTTTCAATGCCGACTCTTGCTGCTCGATGTCCTCTTTGCGGTGTCTGATTTTTAGCAGTTCAGCAAACAGATTATTGAACTCACCCGATTCCGTGAAATCGAGTGTCTGGCCGTTATCAGCAGGAAAGAGCGATAACAACGCTCGTGCAGCATCCACCGAACCATCCGGCTCAGGTTGTTGGTCTTCCGTCACCCACGACCAGAACTGCGCTTCGCGTCGAATTACGTCAGCAATTTTATCGTCATCACGCTCAATCCGGTAAATCCGAAACTCCTGCCCACCGAGTAACACCGCCACATCGGCCCATGCATGTCCTGTGACGGCCAACTGATGTAACACCTGGCATTGATAAGCTACGGGTACGCCATCCTCCCACAACTGCATGCTGTAGAATCCCGCCGTTTTAATTTCCAATATTCCCGTGCCGTTTTCAGTCACCACTTCACGGTCAAGATTCGCCAGCATGAACGGATACTCTGGATGCTGGAGCACCGCATTCACCCGTCTGACTTTACGACCAGTACGCTCGGCATACATCTTTGCCAGCACAGGCTCCAGTACCGTTCCCCACACAACCGCTTCTTTGTTGGATAAATCCTCCGGTTGTTGTCGACCTGTTTTCTCCAGCCACAATGACAGTGAACATTTATACGACGACAGCCCAATCGCTGCGGCGGCATCGGATGAACCAATGCCTTTACTACGAATCGCCAGCCATTCATCACGCCGCATGTGGGTAGTCGACGCCAGACGGACCGCTTGGTAATAACGTGATTTCATACACTGCTCCTGATAATAAAAAACCCCGAGGCGTTTCCGCCTCAGGGTTCTGGTGTGTGTCTCAACGACTTGATTAATGAATGAGTGTTAAAGCCTGCGCTAACGCTGTTTGTTTAAGCTGTGCCCCGACACCAAACCATGCTGAATCTAATCGGTTATCCTGATTGCGTGCTCGTCGATGATGGTCAACGTATTCCGTCACGGCATTCACCAAACCCCATGCAGTGCCATTTGCAGACGATAATTCTGACCCCATACCTTCGCCTTGATAAAGGCCAGAAATGCGCTGGAAAGCTTTAGAAGCGGTATTGAGATCATCCGTTAGCACCAGTTCATTCAGTACCGACCGAATATAGTTTTCCGCCTCGAATGGTGAGACTGAACGCTGACTGAGTTGTTTTAAATCTCGGGTAAATGCATCCCAAGAGGAGAAGCCAATCCCTAAAGCTTCCTTGACCTGTTTGGGATCGAACTTGGTCGAATGAGGGACTTTAACCGCCCCAGCACTTTGCTTAGTTGCCATCTGTAAGGTGTTATTGCATACCACGCGAACGGAGGTGAATTGTGCGGTGGTACATAACGTACCATCACAACTGGTCGCCAGTAACAGATAGGCTTTGATGCGGTCATTGCCCTTGATGCGGGCCTCATGTCCGGTCTTCGCCAACGCCCAGAGCTTGCGCCCACCCTTGAGCACACCGGCGGTTTCCAACTCAAACCCGCCAGCGGATACCAAGTCTTTATAGAAGTTCAGCACCTCATGCGGTTGCACGACTTTATAACGATTGGAGACTACTGACAGCGGTGCCAGTGAGTCCGAGCGGAACAACACTTTAGAATCGGCATAAGGCCGAATATGCAATGCACTGTTATCGGCGTTAAACAGCACATCACTTTGTTCAATCGTCCAGTCCATACCCGCCTCTTTGAGCCAGATATGAATGGGTTGCTGTTCAGACAGATGATTGCCTAAACCGTGCCATGGTGTGGCACCGGTAAAGGCCATAGATGAGATTTGATGAGCCATAAGTATTCCCCTGTAACCAGTCGGTCTGAGGCAGACCATGTGTGTATGTCACAGAGGTAATATCTAACTGAAGGTTTTTAGGATCGTGCTGATACTCGTAAACGAGGACGACCAGCAGCAGAGCGTCTGCTACGCGACTCCATTCGACCGAATATTCGGGTCCGTCCATTGCACAAAATAGCGAGGATGTTCTCATCATTTTTCGTTAAATAATCAGCATGGCGTAATGCCCTTCGCTTCAGGTCATCCGAATAATGGATCATCCCGAGATACTTTTCTGGGTAATCTTTATCAGCAAAGTTGCAATTGTGATAAGAACCCTCGTTGACTGTAACGCTGACCCAATGCTCTCCAAGCGCTCTACCCAATGAAATATCCTGACGTGCTTTGTTGCCATCAAAGAAGAAAATAAAATGATAATGAAAACCACGTTGTTTGGCATACTCCAGTTTCCAGCACAGTCCAACTAATTCATCAAATTCCTGCTTAATGTTTTCCAGAAAAACCTTCCGGTCATTGATTACCCGTTTCAGGGTTAATTCTTCATAAAACTCAGGCTGGTAATGAAAATCTACTCTGACCACCAATAAACGACTGTGCACATCAAACAGATCATCTACATAGTTTCTCAGGCTTAATGTATTACGTTCACATCGCCTTAACGCCTTACTCATTTTTCTTCTAAAGCTCGGCGCTTGACAATAACCTACATATTCATCAAGAAAATTGTTGATACCTCGAACTAATTCAAGAGATGGATCAAACGTCCAGTCAGGTGTCGAAATATCCCACGGCAAATAACTCTCTCGAAAAAAATCAACAAAGAGTTCAATCTTTGGATGTTGAGGTTCGATAATTTCACTGTAACGGATTGCATCTGCAATCGCGGTCAACGTTTGAAATAATGGCATAGCAACATGAGACCGCAAAACCCCATACCGAACACTGACATAGGGTCTATCGGTACGGTTAGATGCTTTAGTTAATTCAAGTACATTCAAAAGTGCGTCGTTAGTGTTCATGTTTATTCCTCAATAGGAATACGCAGGCAATAGCTATCCCTCGGCTATTACCCGATGCGTATTATCTGGACAGATGATTTAACTAGATTGGATTCATTGACATGCTTACGCAGTTAATAGGTGGATTCGAAACAGATACCTACCAGTAGCGGATAACCTATTAACCTATAGACTAAGAACCGAAATGGACTCTATAGAATCCGAATGATTTATATAATCATACCTCCGCGTCAGGTATGGCTTTGTATGAACAAATAGCCACGATTATCTGCTCTCTTGTCTCTGCCAAGTTACGGGCCTCGGTGAAAGTAAAGCTTACTGTTTAAGCTTGTTTTCAACCCACTCAATAAGCTGCCCCTCAATCCACCCGACACTGGATTTACCTAATGGTATCGATTTAGGAAAAGTGGGGTCATATCTAGCGGAGTCACCTTTCATCCAGTCATAAATCGTGGAGCGTGCAATCCCAAGCATCGCGCAAACATCTTTGATTCTGAGAATTCGGATTGAAGCTTTAGTTGAGACGTTAGTATTCATCAGTTTCGTGTCCTCTGTTGATGATGTATTCGTCCGCATGTCGTTAGTGATGCGGGACCGGTTCATTGGATAAACATTGCTGTAATGAATAACCAGACGCTGACGGACACATTCGTAAATAAGGCTTACCAATGACAATAGAAAGGAAGTGCAATTAAGAAACTCAGTGAAATATTCGATGCTAGAAAGCATGTAACTCAGGATAAACATAGGCCCAGTCAGTAGTAATAGATCATGGAAATCTAAAAAACTAATAGTAGTTATGAGGTAAAGAGCCCCTATCTGGGCCGTCTTGTTGTATTTATTAATCATAATCAGTATGTATAAATTCAATATAAATAAGTTATAAACAAAATATATAACATGTACAAATCTAATAAAATTGATATATTATTAGTATATAAACGTTGTATATGAATGGCGATCTGATGAGTGGAAAATCTTTTTGGAATGTAGATAAAGAGAAAAAACAAATCTCTTTTTTGTATCATTTTTTGAATTTAGAAAAAGGAGAGCTTGAAAGGCAAATTGAAGAGCAATTGAACAAAAACTATTCAGGTCCGCGAAAAAATCAACCTAAAATTGATCAAAGAATGACTCGAAGGTATCCTAATTTTCAGCGTGATCTAGATGTGATGCAGAAGAGACTTGATGAAGCAACCAAAGTAATTGGGACTCGTATAGACAAGCAGGACTTAGATTATCTCATTATTCCTTATTGTGATTCTACTTATGAGGTTAGTTTTCGAGAGTACTTTAAGAATCGAGATAACGATGTAAATGAGCAAGCCAAAAAGATATTGATTAAAATTTATGAATCGCATCAAACTCCAATCGAGTCTTTTTCGTGGATCAACTTAAAAGATGACCGGCTGATTAGTTACATTTGGTCAAGGATAAGAATTTCTTTCGATGATAAAAATAATCAATCACATCTTTGTTATTCTCATGAACTGCAATCTAAGGATGATCAAACATCCGTATTGACTCGTGCAATTACCCCCATTTACGAAGACATGGGTTTAGAAAAAAATGCATCCAAAAATGATATAAAACTTCAAAATATCATTTATTTTTTTGACCTATGGGCTGCTAAATCAGAAAAAAAACAACAAGCGCTGCAACAATTGGGCGATAGCTGGGAAATTGTACGCAGAGACCAAAAAATGGTTCATTGGCTAAACGAAAATGAATCATATGTAATCCCTATCTGGGATTATATAACTTCATACTACTCAAATGGAGTCGCACCCAAATGGAGCTATATTTCATCCGTTGAAAAAAAAGAAGACATTGAGCAAACGAAGCTAGCATTACAGACTTTTTATGATTTATTACCATTAGCTACGAGTAAAAAAACTCTACTTAGTGCTATCAAAACAAATGTCAGAAGTAGACGTCATTATGAAAAACATGCAAACACAAGCAAATTATTGAATACACAAGTATCTATTGAAGCTGCAAATGCATTAAATGAATTGGCTAAAATGAAGGGAAAAAGCAAAAAAGCAATTCTGGAGAACTTGATTATTGAAGAATTCACCAGAATGAAATCATAAGCAGTAAATCGCATTATTATTCATGCGTTCATCAATAGGTTTTGCCTTGATGAGATTCATATAGGTTCATCTTGGCAGGTTGCTCGTAACTAACTTGATACAAACTCGGCCCATTTTTCCATTAATACACAACGTTGTTCTAACAAGTCAGTTCGATGATATGCAGCCTCAACTTTATTCTGAACCATATGAGCTAACGCCCGTTCAGCCAAGTCTCGGGCATAACCTTGCTCACTACACCAGTCCCTAAAACTTGAGCGAAATCCATGCGCAGTAGCCACTCGGTTGGGTGTACTACTTGGTGCATTGACATCCCTCAAGAATGACGTGAAGACCATATCTGATAATTCAACTTGATCTCTTGGAGAGGGGAAAACTAGCTCGTCATGCAATCCTTTCACATCATTCAATATTTGGACACATCGAGGAGATAGCGGCACTCGGTGCGCTAGTTTAGCTTTCATTCTTTCTGCAGGAATAGTCCAAATACAACCACGCAAATCAAGCTCAGACCATTTCAGCCCTCTTACTTCACCGGAACGACACGCAGTGAGAATTAAAAACTCTAAGGCTAATCGCGTAACATTATAACGCTCTGAACTTCTGACAGAATTCTGAACAAATTGAGGCAACTCACGCCAAGGCATTGCAGGCTGATGTTCTGTACGAATACTTTTACTTGGTTGTGTCGGTAAAAGATGTCCGACAACATCAACAGGATTAGAGGAACAATAACCATGAGCCCACCCCCATGCCATTACAGCATGGATGCGCTGTTTAACCCTACCTGCCGTTTCCGGTATCTCTAACCAAATAGGCTGAAGTACATTGGCAATATGTGCAGGTAAGATAGCGTCGAGCGTCGTCGATCCAATAGAGGGGAAAACATATTGCTCCAATGTAGAGATCCATTGCTTTCCATGTTTTTCATTTTTCCAACTGGGTAATAGATTAGCGTGAACTTGATATGCGGCATTCTCAAAAGTAGGTATCTGGGGCAGATCTTCTATGACGACACTTTTTTCTAGCGGATCTTTTCCATTCGAAATTAGGTCCCGCATTTCTTGAGCCAATTTACCTGCGTCAGCAACACCAACCTCAGGGTAAGTACCTAGACCAGCATTACGGCGCTTTCCAGTAACGGGACTAACATAACGTAAAACCCATTTTCCACGACCTTTACTTCCCGAAGGATGTAACGCCAATCCGGTTATACCCCCATGTGCGATAGGTTTATCGTCAGGTTTTACATTCCTAGCTTTAGTGTCCGTAAGTATTGCCATAGTATTCATCAATAAACTTCTGGTATGCCATCCAGTATGCCATTTAAATAAAGTTTACGTTAGATTCTATTGGCCTTAATCAGACAAATTTCACTAAATAACTTTGATTTTATTAAGTTTATTATTTTATTTTGTATCGCGTCAGACTTATACTTGGCGGTCTATCTCTCCGCCAGATTTAAAAAGCCCGCTTAATGAGCGGGCTTTTTGCTTTTCAGGTTCTATCCCCGATTGTTCAACAGCGATATCTCAATTAAAACAACAAAAAAAGCGAATTGAGGGGGGTGACTCAACTCGCTTTCTCGGTATGTAACTGAATTAGACTAATAATGCTCGCGCTTTCGTCAGCACATTCTCGTCACTAAACCCGAACAGTTTAAACAACTGGTCAGCCGGAGCTGATTCACCAAAGCTGGTCATGCCAATCACTTCACCATCCAAGCCGGTGTAGCGTTGCCAGTAGTCGGCAATGCTGGCTTCAATCGCCAAACGTGCTCTGACTGACTTCGGCAACACTTGCTCTTTGTATTCGGCGGATTGCTTGTCGAAGCGTTCGGTGCAGGGCAGTGAAACCACACGGACTTGCTTGCCTTCGGTGTTCAAGGTGTTCGCCGCATTCACCGCCAAGCTCACTTCCGAGCCGGTCGCCATGATGATGAGTTCCGGCGTGCCTTCACAATCTTTCAGGATGTAACCACCCTTCTCGATGTCTTGCACTTGGCTAGTTGTTCTTGGCTGTTGTGTCAGGTTTTGGCGCGAGAATATCAGTGCACTCGGGCCGTTCTGACGTTCAATTGCCGCTTTCCAGCTCACCGCCGATTCCACTTGGTCGCAAGGGCGCCAGGTTTCCATGTTCGGTGTTAAGCGTAATGAGGCGAGTTGTTCCACCGGTTGATGGGTGGGGCCATCTTCGCCTAAGCCAATCGAATCGTGGGTGTAAACGAAAATCGAGCGTTGCTTCATCAGCGCCGCCATACGCACCGCGTTACGCGCGTATTCCATAAACATCAAGAAGGTGCCGCCGTAAGGAATGAAACCACCGTGCAGAGTCACACCGTTCATGATGGCTGACATGCCAAACTCACGCACACCATAGTGCATGTAGTTGCCCTGTGGGGTTTCAGTGCTGACATCTAACGCGCTGGTGTGGCGGGTCAGGTTGGATGGCGCTAAATCCGCCGAACCACCGAGCAGCTCTGGCAGAATCTTCGCGTATTCGTTCAAGGCTTTTTGGCTGGCCTGACGGCTGGCAATGTTCGCAGGGTTAGCTTGTAGCTCAGCGATGTAGGCATTGGCTTTGTCGGCCCAATCGGCGGTTAGTGTACCTGTGCTTCGGCGTAACAATTCGGCAGCTTCTTGTGGGAATATTTCCTGATAAGCGGCGAACTGTTTGTTCCATTCATTTTGAACTTGCTGGCCCTTAGCTTTGGCATCCCACGCTTGATAGATGTCTTGTGGAATTTCAAATGGCGCATGAGGCCAGTTGAGGAACTCACGCACGCGAGTGACTTCATCTTTACCCAGTGGTGCACCATGGCAATCGTGACTGCCGGATTTGTTTGGTGAGCCGTAACCGATGATGGTTTTACAGCAAATCAGGGTGGGTTGGGTAGTGTTGGCTTTGGCTTCCCGAATGGCCGCATCCAGTGCCCGTGGGTCGTGACCATCGACCGAATCAATCACCTGCCAGCCGTAAGCACGGAAACGCGCTGGCGTATCATCGCTGAACCAACCTTCCACATGACCATCAATCGAGATGCCGTTGTCATCCCAAAAGGCAATCAGTTTGCCCAACTCTAAGGTTCCCGCCAGTGAACAGACTTCGTGTGAAATACCTTCCATCAAACAACCATCGCCCATAAAGGCGTAGGTGTAATGGTCAACGATAGCGTGGTTTGGTTTATTAAACTGTGCGGCTAAGGTTTTTTCAGCCAGCGCCATACCGACTGCATTGGCAATGCCCTGACCCAGTGGGCCCGTGGTGGTTTCCACACCCGGTGCATAACCGTATTCCGGATGACCTGGGGTTTTTGAGTGCAGCTGGCGGAACTGCTTTAACTC
The DNA here is from genome assembly GCF_963678185.1 of uncultured Tolumonas sp. Taxonomy (NCBI): domain Bacteria; kingdom Pseudomonadati; phylum Pseudomonadota; class Gammaproteobacteria; order Aeromonadales; family Aeromonadaceae; genus Tolumonas; species uncultured Tolumonas sp. The sequence continues at coordinate 2,602,778 of NZ_OY782757.1, read as the reverse complement.
AGATAACGGCAGGTCGTAGCCAGTGAGATGCAACAAGGAATACAGCAGCATCGAGCCATGACCATTCGAGAGCACAAAGCGGTCGCGGTTTATCCAAGTCGGGTCGGTCGGGTTGTGTTTTAAATGGTGACGCCACAGTGTTTCTGCAATATCGGCCATGCCCATTGGGGCACCGGGGTGGCCGGAGTTGGCTTGTTGCACGGCATCGACGCTGAGCATACGCACGGCGTTAGCAAGGGTTTTCGGGTCTAAACTCATGAGCGGGGCTCCATCAATAATTTATTCACAATAGGTACGGGTCTGGCGGACTAACCGAAAGAGGGTAATGGGGACAAGGTCAACGACCCTCCGCGCCAAGGATGGCGCGGCGGAGTCCCCATGGATGGGTTTACGACGTGTCGGTGGCGTTGTTCCCATTGGCCGACAGCCCAGACAAACACAAAGCTCAAGCCAGACGGGTGGCCAGCAACTGCTCTAGCTTCACCTGGTCAATCGCAAAGTTACGAATGCCTTCCGCCAGTTTCTCGGTCGCCATGGCATCCTCATTGTGCTGCCAGCGGAACTCGGCTTCGGTCATCGCAGTTGGGCGGGCCAAACGCACGCCGTCATCCGTCAAGTGACGCACTAACTCACCGGACGTTTCTTCCAACTCTTGCAACAGATTGGGGCTGATGGTCAGACGGTCACAACCGGACAGCGCCAACACTTCATCCAGATTACGGAAGCTCGCTCCCATCACCACAGTGGAATAAGCGTGCTGTTTGTAATACTGATAAATCGCGCGCACCGATAACACACCCGGGTCGGTTTCAGCCGTGTAGGTTTGACCGGTTTTGGCTTTGTACCAATCGAGAATACGACCGACGAATGGCGAAATCAGATAAGCGCCGGCTTCGGCACAGGCACGGGCTTGCGCGAAACTAAACAACAGGGTCAGGTTGCAGTTAATACCCTCTTTTTCCAACTGCTCTGCGGCACGAATCCCTTCCCACGTGGAAGCAATCTTAATCAGCACGCGGGAACGCGGAATGCCCTGATACTCATACAAGCCAATCAGCTTGCGGGCTTTTTCGATGGTGGCGGCGGTATCAAACGACAGGCGGGCATCGACTTCGGTTGAGATGCGACCCGGTACGTGTTTGAGCACTTCGCAGCCAATGGCCACAATCAGGCGGTCAGCCGCTTCTTCAACTTGTACGGCAATATCGGAAGAAAGATGTTTAGCCTGTGTTATCACGCTTTCCAGCAGCGGCGCATATTCCGGGCTGGAGACCGCTTTTAAAATCAGTGATGGATTGGTGGTCGCATCTTCCGGTGAATACAATTTAATCGCCGAAAGCTCACCGGTATCGGCAACCACGGTGGTAAATGCTTTTAATTGTTCCAGTAATGTCATGGATGTATTTCCTTTTCCAAAGCCAAGTTATTGTCCGTAATAGGCATTTTTGCCGTGCTTACGCAGGTAGTGCTTATCCAGCAACTCTTGCTGCATGTTCGGCAGTTGCGGCGTGAGTTGGCGTGAGAAAATACCCATATATGCGATCTCCTCGAGCACTACAGCATTGTGAACTGCGGTTTCGGCATCGGGCCCCCAAGCGAATGGGCCGTGTGAATGCACTAATACGGCAGGCACTTCGGCAGGCTCAATGTCGCGCTGTTGGAAGGTTTCAATGATCACATGGCCGGTCTCCAGCTCGTAATCTTGCGCGATCTCCGCTGCGGTCATCAGGCGTGTACAGGGGATGTTGCCATAGAAATAGTCCGCATGGGTGGTGCCCCACGATGGCAGGTCTTGCCCCGCCTGCGACCAGATGGTGGCATGACGGGAGTGGGTGTGCACGATGCCGCCAATGGTCGGAAAGGCGCGATATAACGCCAGATGGGTTTGTGTGTCAGACGAGGGTTTCTTTTTACCTTCCACCACGGCGCCAGTTTGCAGATCGACCACTACCATGTCGTCGGCAGTCATGTCGTCATACTCAACGCCGGAGGGTTTGATCACCACCAGCCCCGATGCACGGTCGACGGCACTGACGTTACCCCAGGTAAAAGTTACTAACCCATAACGTGGCAGCGCCAGATTGGCCTTCAGTACCTGCTGTTTCAGATCGTCTAACATTGGAACCCCCCCTCTTTCATTTTGGCTTCCATCCACTGGCGTGCATGAATGATTTCGCTGACTGGTTCGGCTGATTTTTCGGTCCACATTTCAATGAGGAAGGCGCCGCGATAGTTGAGCTTGTCGAGTGTTTTAAACACGTTGACGAAATCAACGCAGCCTTCGCCAAACGGCACATCGCGGAACTGACCAGGTTTGGAGTCGGTCACGGCATAGGTGTCTTTCAGATGAATGGCGGCAATGCGATCGATGCCCAGCGCCAGTTCGGCTGGCACGTCATTACCCCATGCGCTGAGGTTGCCGACATCGGGATACACGCTGAACCATGGCGACGAGATCTGTGCTTCGAGCGCTTTCCACTTGGTGATGGAGTTCATGTAATCGGTGTCCATGATCTCGACCGCCAACATCACTTGCGCGGCGGCGGCACGTTCCACCGCCCATTTCATACCGTCGATAAAACGCTGGTGCGTGTCGGCATCTTGCGCCTCGTAATAAACATCGTAGCCAGCCAGTTGGATGGTGCGAATGCCAAGATCACGCGCCAGTGCGATGGCGTCGTCCATGATCTCTTTGGCGCGTAATTGTATGGTTTCCTCGCGACTGCCAAACGGGAAACGACGGTGTGCCGACAAACACATGGATGGGATAGCAATGCCGCTTTCCAGCATGGCGCTGACTAATGCCAGTCGCTGCTCTTTGCTCCATTTCAGCCGCGACAAGCGTTCGTCAGTTTCATCGACCGACATTTCCACAAAATCGAAGCCGCAGGCTTTGGCGATGGCAAAACGTTCCGGCCAGCTCAGGTTTTTGGCCAGCGCTTTTTCATAAATACCGAGTGGATGTTTACGCATGCTTGTCTCCCCATAATGCGTCGATGGCGGAATGGAAGGCGTTCGCAGCAGCGGCAGGGTCAGCAGCCTGTGCCAAGGCACGACCAACAATAAAGGCGCGCACGCTAATATCGCGGAACAGTGGCAGGTCTTCCGGCACAATGCCGCCGGTGATTGAGAGTTCGAGGCCGATATCCGAGAGTTGTTTCATCAAGTCGAGATCGGCTTTACCCCAGCTTTGGCCGCTGGCTTGTGCGTCACGGCCACGGTGGTAGATGGCTTGTTTGATGCCGAGTTGATGCCAGGCGCGGGCGTCGTCGAGTGTCCAGTTACCAAACAGTTCGATCTGAATTTCGCCGCCACGGGCTTGTGCTACTTCATGCGCTTTTGCCATGGTGGCGAGCGGAGCAGCACAGATCACCGTCATCCAATCCGCACCGGCATTGAATGCTTCGGTGGCCAGTGTTTCACCAGCATCGGCGACTTTCAGGTCGGCAACCAGCGTGTGATCAGGGTATAACGCGCGCAATTCACGCACCGCTTGCATGCCTTCTGACACACAAAGGATGGTGCCTGACTCAATAATGTCGATATAAGGATGCAGTATTGCGACGGTTTGCAGCGCTGAGGCCAGATTGGTGTGATCCAGCGCCAGCTGTAGTTGAGGCTTTGCCATGATGCTCGTTCCTACAATAAAGTAATTTCAGAAAGGGTTTGGAATTCCGCCAGCTTGTTCACCAGCTGCTGGTAGTTAGCTAATTTTTTCTGATAAGCCCGATAGGCGTTGGCGTCAGGCTTGATCACGGTTTGTTCGGGGTTGAAGGTTTTCAGGGCCGCAGCGAAATCAACGTGCGCGCCACCACCAACCATGGCGGCAAACGCCGCGCCCAAGCAGCCGGTCTCTTCGATTTTGGGCAGCTCAATGGCAAAGCCACTGACATCGGCAAACATCTGCATCCAGACGTTGGAACGGGCTGGGCCACCCGTCAGGCGTAAGGTTTTGGCATGTGGAAAGCGTTTTTTCAGAAAGTTCAGGTGCGTCATGTGGCTAAACACCACCCCTTCATAAATCGCCTGCAGTAAATGTTTTTTCTCATGCAGCGCTTGCAGGCCATAGAAGCCAGCACTCATGCCGGAGCCGGCATTCGAGCCATATAAAAAGGGAATGAAATAGAGATCGCTACTTGCTTTGGCGAGACTGGCGACATCGTCGTTGATCGACTGATAGTCGGTGATGCCCCACTGTTTGATAAACCACTCCAGATTACCGGCTGAGGTTGGGCTGGCAGCATGCACGATATATTTGCCTGCTTCGGCGTAGCGGCCATACACAAACGCATCGTTTTGGCGGTAATCGATGTGATCGGTGACACCGCTGGTCACCGACCACGTGCCCATCACAGCATTCAATGTCTCTTCGTCATTTAAGCCGGCACACAGGGCGGTAGAAACCACATCAAACAACCCGCCATACACCGGCGTGCCGGCCAGCAGACCGGTTTTCTCCGCCGCTTGTGCGGTAATTCGCCCCGCCAGTTGTGCCGAACCAATCACCGGCGGCAGCGCGGTACGGATATCGCCGATGCCCTGCATGGCGAGCAGATCATCGCTGTAGTCGCCCTGTTCCATGTGATAGAGGTTTGATTCCGAGATATTGGTCTCTTCGCAGGCCAATTCGCCGGTCAGACAAAAGCGCAGGTAGTCGTGCACCATCAGCACCGCGCCGATCTGCGCGTAGCGTTCCGGTTGCTGATCTTTCACCCAGCGCAGCAAGGTGGCAGGGTGGCCGGTCCAGAGCGTTTGGCGGGTGAGAGGATACAATCGGGCAGGTAACTCCTCTCGCTGCCATTGGCGGACTTGCTGCAAGGCGCGTTGATCGGATGAGAGAATGCCCATGCCCAGCGGTTGCTGTTTTTTATCTAGCAAAAACAGCCCTTTGCCTTGGGCGGAAATGGCAATACCGGCAATAGAGGCCGCCGGTAGAGCGGTTTTAAGCAAGACATCATGGATGACATCGCCGCAAGCCGACCAGAGGGCCGCCATATCGCGTTCCGCCCAACCGGGTTGGCTGTTCAGCACGGTTAAACTCCGGCGACAGACACCAACTTCGCGTCCGCTGGCATCATAAATGCCCGCTTTCAGCACTGTGCCGCCACAATCGATACCTAACCAGTGATCCATGATGACTCCGTGTTTGCGTTATTGATTGAAGACGTCGACCGGAATTTTGACGACCACTTTGCGGATCGTTTCCGACTGTGCCGATTGAATGCCAGGGCGGTGAATGTCGTTCGGGAAGTAGACGGTGTATTGGCCGGGTAACAGCGTGATAAACGACTCGTTAGCGCAAGGGGCGTAAAACAGAATGTCGTTATCCGCCAGTCGATCTTTGGTGACGGTGTTGGTGCCGTTATCCGCTACAAAGGCTTGTGATTCATGGCCGCGACACAAGAAGTGCACGTCGATATTACGATGGTGAATTTCAGCGGCGACCAGCGCATCGGGCTGGGTGTCGATGTCCATCACATTGGCGATAATGTCGTCGCCTAACGGGTATTTCCCCGCGGCTAACGCCAGAAAATCGGTTTCGCGCAGATAAGCCAGCACCCGTTTCAGGGTGGCGGAATAAAATGCATCGGATGTATGTTGAATGTGCCCTGCAAACATGTTTTTTGCTCCGTAACAGAGCGCCCAGCGCTTGACTGGGCGCTAGCGGCTATAAGGCCTTGATGCGTGCCCAGACGCTGTCATCCACAGGGATGCCATCGCGTTGGTTGTCGATTTTGTACTGTTTAAATTCGTGACCCGGCAGACGGATCGGGTTGTTTGGATCTTGCGGAATACCGCCACGCACGTAATCAATGATGGTTTTCAGTTTTTCATCGCGGGTCTGGCCGTCGACCATCTTGTTCACATCAATCGCGATGAAGATCTGCGAAACACAGGTTTCATCGGTTTGTGTTTCGGTTACTTCTGCCACCGACAAACCGCCAGATAGCAGGGTGGCGATCATGTCGAGCACGATCGACAGACCAGAGCCTTTCCAGTAACCCATCGGCAGAATGCGGCGGTTTTTCTCAATCGGTGCCGGGTCTTTGGTCAAGTTGCCGTCATCATCGAAACCACCATCCACTGGCAGCTGACGACCGGCCAGACGGTTCACTTCCAACATGCCGTAAGAGAACATCGACATCGACATGTCGATCATGGTGACTGGGTCACCCGGAATAGCGATGATCAGCGGGTTAGTGCCGATGCGGCAATCTTTCGCGCCCCAAGGCGGCATCACCGCAATCGAATTCGACCAGCAAATCCCGACATAGCCTTTTTCAGCCGCTTGGTTACCGTAACCACCGCCACGCATCCAATGGTTGGCATTACGCAATGCCACCAAACCGATGCCAAATTCGTCGGCCAGTTCCATGGCACGATCCATCATCTTTTTCGCGGTCAGGTTGCCGATGGATTTCTGTGCATCCCACTGTTCCATCGCGCCTAACGCCAGCAGACGTTTTGGCTCTGCATTCGGGATCACATCGCCTTGTTCCAACTGTTGGATAAAGCGTGGGAAACGATTAACGCCGTGGGAATACACGCCGGTTTCGGTGGTGCTGGCAAACAAATCCGCACACGCTTCTGCCACACTCGGCGAAACATCTCTGGCCAACAGAATGCGTTCAAATTCTGCTTTTAATTCTGCAAAGCTTACTTTCATTACATGACTCCTGTTTCAGCAGATGCAAACTGCATGATTCCACATGATGAAATTGCGTTTTATCAACTTTCCTGAGGGCGCAATTTCTCACCACCGGGACAAGATCCCGATGTGGTTACTGGTTGTGTTATTTCAGCCGCAACCTGCGTTGCGGTAGAGCTGAACTAGCGCTGGATACCTTGCGTAGCCAGTTTGATCCGGTAAAGCGATGTGGTGGCGGTGATGTACAGTTCATCGGCAGACGCACCACCAAACGTACAATTCGACACCCGTTCAGGAACGGCTATTTTTCCTAACAGCTGACCTTCGGCGGAAAAAATCAGCACTCCGTCTTCGCAGCTGCAAAACACGTTGCCGTGTTTATCGACGCAAAAACCATCAGGAATACCCGGTGCGACTTCGGTCAAACTGTGTGAAAAAACAGCCGTTACCCCGTCAATACGATAGGCGCGTAACTCGCGACGACCCTGTTGCGGGAAATCAACCACCGACATGTCGGCGACGTATAACCAGTTTTCATCCGGCGAAAAAGCCAAGCCGTTCGGACGCTGGGTATCGCTGATCACAATGGTGGTCTGCCCACTTTTCGGGTCGAAACAGTAAACATAACAACCTATCACCTGACTTTCGGACTTGTAGCCTTCTTCGTTGCTGACGATGCCGTAAGGTGGATCGGTGAACCAGATGGTTCCGTCTGTGCGTACCACCACGTCGTTAGGCGAATTGAAGCGTTTGCCTTCAATGCGATCGACTAACAGGTGGCGTTTCCCATCCAGTTCTGTCCGGCTAATGCCGCGACGGCCATGTTCGCAAGTCACTAATCGACCTTGCGCATCCACCGCGTTGCCATTGGCGTAATCGGATTCGGCGCGAAACACAGAGACACCCTGTGACTCGCTCCAGCGGAACATCCGATTACCTTTCACGTCACTGAAAATGACACATGCCTGATGCTCGATCCACGCTGGACCTTCTGCCCATATCGCGGGGGAACACAGTTTTTCAAGTGTTTGTCCGGCCAGGAAAATTTGAGTATCAATGTTGCACATATCGTTTCGAACTCCTTAATTCATCGTCAACCGAAAACAGACTATTTCACGCCCCAAATGGCTTTGTAGTGGCTTTGATAATCATTGCCTGGGTCGAATTCGTTGTTCTTACCACCATCGGCATCGATGTTATCTTTGGTGACTAAATGCGCTGGGGTGACATAACCTGATGGCGGTTGATGAGCGAACGCGCGGTTAAATTCATCCAGCAATTGCCAGCCGTGCAGTTTCAAAGGTTCCGGCACGGTGGCAACCTGACTCTTTTGTGAACGTACACGTTGATACGCAGTCACAGAACCATCACCGGCAGAGATGTTAAATGGTGCCGCAGCGCCGCCTTTGCCCGCGGTTTGCAGTGCCGGTGCCATGAAGTCGAAATACAGGTCGTTGATGGCCAAGGAATATTGGAAGTCATCGCCATATTTCTGCAACAGGCTGAAGGTCATGCCCGGCATACGGTTTGAGGTGTCGGCCAGTGGAGTGTCGATAAATTCAACCACCTTACAACCGGTACATTTAGCGATCACGTCTTTCATCATGTTGGCTTTGTCCAACGCGATTTGGTACAGCGAGTCAGTGAAAATCAAGACCTTCGCTTTACCTTCTGATTTCGCCACCGCATACATGGCGGCAGTTTTAGCGACTTCCATCGAGTCAGAAGTCACGTTATAGAAGATGTTGTAGTCTTTCATCTGGCCAGGAATTGGTGTCGCGTGCCATGCGGTCAGCACGATGCCCTCTTTGGCGGCTTTCTTCAGCAAAATTTTCGCCACGTTCGGGTTCCAACCACCGATCACGATACCGTCCGGTTTCTGCGCAATCGCTTGATTCAGCGCCGCCAGTTGGTCTTTCACGGAGCCGGCGCCATCCAGCACGTCCAGTTTCCAGCCTGCGACTTTTGCCGCCCCTTCCAAACCTTGTTTAACCCCTAACACACCGCCATTTTTCATATCAGAGGCGATAAAGATGATTTTTTTGCCGGTTTGTAATGTTGGGCCGGTGGTTGGGCCATCCCACTTGGTGACAGGCGCGGTAGCACGTTCAATAACTTGTTTTGCATCGGTCAGCAGGTCTTGTGCTGACGCCCATTGGCTGGTCATAAACAGGCCAGCGGCCAGAAAAGCAGAGACGATTTTATTGCATTTCATTGTTCTGATCCTTACGTGGTGTGGGAGGTAATTTTAGTGTGTTGCGTTAGTCGCTGGTTGCGCTGCTGCTGGGCGTTGTACCGCCTTTTTGTTCAGCATCCGACGGCGTTGGGCATAACCCGCCAGTGTGATGGAGAACAGCAGTGTTGCACCGTTAAACAGAGGTTCAACCCAGAAAGCGCCACCGAACTGCTGGATACCCGCGATGCCAATGGCAAGGATAGCGATACCCACGATAGTGCCCCACACGTTGACCCGGCCCGGACGAATAGTCGTACTACCCAGGAATGCACCAACCAGCGCCGGTAACAGGTAATCCATACCTACGCTGGCCTGACCGACACCTTGTTCCGCGGCGATAACCACGCCGGTGAAACCAGTCAGTAAACTTGAAGCAATGAACGCACCGATGGTATAGCGATTAACGGAAATACCATTCAGTGTTGCCGCAGCCGGATTACCACCGACAGCGTACATACAGCGGCCAATCGGCGTGTGTTCAGTGACTAACCACAACACCACCGCCGCCAGAATCACATAGAACGCAACCACAGGAATGCCGAATAATTCAGTATGGTGCAGCGCAACAAAGGCATCCGGTAAATCACCAACGATTTGACGGCCACCGGAGTGCCACAGCGCCACGGCATACAGCACGGTGCCTGAACCGAGTGTCGCCACAAAACTGTCGATATCAGCTAATGCAACCAGGATCCCGTTCAGCAGGCCATACACCGCCGACAGCCCTAACACGATGACCATCGCCATCTGCCAGGAGAAGCCATATTCCACTTGTAAAGTGATGGCGAGGATGTGCCACAACACAATGCCGAAGCCGACGTTGAGGTCGATTTTGCCGACAATCATCGGAATGGTAGCAGCCAGTGCTAACAGGGCGATTTTTGACTTACTGGCTAAGATCGCCTGCAGTGTCAGCATCGACGCAAAAGAAGGTGTAGTCAGTGAAAAGATCAGGGCTAACAGCACGCAGATCACGAGTAAGCCATAACGGGTGAATATCTGCATGATCCATGCAGAGGCACCGTGCTGACTGAGAGAGACGCGCTCTTCCAGTGCTGTAGACTTAACTGAGGTTTTGCTGGACATAAAACTCTCCTAAAGTATTGAATAGGGCAATACAACGTCTACATTTGCCCGATGATTTCATTTCCCAAATGGTTAAAAACTTAAGCCGCTGCGGCTCTGCCGGATGCTAATTCAAGCAAGTTGGCGAAAGAGACATCTTGGTTGCGCAGCTCGCCGACAATTTGACCGCGGTTAAACACTAGTGCGCGGTTACAGATATGGGCCACTTCTTCTAAGTCGTTGGTGATCAGCAGCACGGCAACACCTTGTGACAGTGCCACGTTCAGCAGATCGTAAATTTCTGCCCGTGCGCCGACGTCAACACCGGCGGTTGGGTCTTCCAGAATCAACAGTGGTGCTTGCAGTTGTAACCAGCGCGCCATGACCACTTTTTGCTGGTTGCCGCCTGATAAGGCGCTGACATCAATGTTGATATCCATGGGGCGCACATCAAATTGCTTCACTTTTTCCCAGCACAGTGGGGACTCTGAGTGCTCGTCATAAATCGACACCGGCTTGCAGCCACAGGCGCAAGGGTTCAGGAACAGGTTTTCACGCACCGTCATCGACATGACCAGACTTTCGCCAATGCGATCGCCCGCCACAAATGAGACACCAGCACTCATCGCTTCGCTCGGCGTAGTCGCGGTAAACGGTTTGCCACACAGAGTAATTTGTCCACGTTCAGATTGGCGCTGGGCAAACAGCAAACGACCGATCTCTTCCTGGCCGGCACCACGTAACCCAGCCAGCGCCAGCATTTCGCCCGGCTGCACATTGAAGCTGACCGGGCCGGTGTCGCCAACAGTCACGCCTTTTAAGCTCAACACCGGCTGCACAGCGGCGACGGGTAATGGGCGGCGCTGATCTTCACGGATCGCTTCACCCACAATCAGCTCCACTAAACCGCGCAGGGTGTAGTTTTTGATCGAGCCACCACCGGCATAACAGCCATCGCGCATCACGCAGACGCTGTCCGCGATTTCCATCACTTCATCTAAACGGTGTGTTACGTAGATCATGCCGACACCACGATTACGCAGCAGATTCATGATGCGAAACAGATGGCGCACGTCATCGGCAGGCAGTGAGGCGGTCGGTTCGTCTAACACCAACACCGAGGCATCGACCGCAACCGCGCGCGCAATGGCTAACAGTGATTTTTCCGTACGGGAGAGTTCAAACACGCGTGAATCGGGGTCGAGCGCGATACTGACATCGGCTAATGCGTTGGCGGCTTGCTGACGGGTGGCTTCCCAATCAATCATGCCGAAACGGCGTGGAAAACCCATCACCATGGCGATGTTCTCTGCCACAGTCATCCAGTCAACCAAACCTAAATCCTGATGGATAAACGCAATCGGCTGTTCATTGCCTTTGCGAATGCTGGCGGCAGAGGCGATGCTTTTACCTTGGAACAGGATGTCGCCGCCATCGCGGGCATGCACCCCAGCCAACACTTTAATTAACGTTGATTTACCGGCACCGTTTTCACCCAACAACGCCACGACTTCGCCCGGTTTTATCTCGAGGCTGACGTTGTTCACGGCGGCGGTGCTACCAAATATCTTGACGATATTTTTCATCGCTAATGCTGGTTGCTCTTCTGTAAATGTGTCCATCATGACCAGGTTCCTTTAGGGGGCGACATGAATAATCAAAGAACAGTAATTAAGGTTTAAATTTCACTATGTGGAATCTGATTTCAAATTTACGCCTGTTGTAGAAAGCTGTCAAAATTAATGACCTCCTATATTTCCTTTAAATTCAATGGTTTATTTTTTGTTGTTGGTTTCGTGAAGCAGAGCACATTTTCACCAGGGCAAGGATAGCTACACCTGACCCTGTGTTTGCGCTAGTATCTGAGGAATGAGAAATGAAGAGGTGGGTCGGATGACAAAAGATTCAAACGCCAAGGAAATTCCCCAAGGTAGCCAAAGTCTATTCAAAGCGTTACAGCTGATTGAGATCTTAAGTAACTACCCAAACGGCTGTCCTTTGGCTCATCTGGCCGAACAAGCCGACATGAATAAGAGTACCGTTCACCGCTTATTGCAGGGTTTACATGCGGCCGGGTATGTCACGCCCGCCCCTGCCTCTGGCAGTTACCGGCTGACCACCAAATTCATTTCGGTCGGGCAAAAAGCCCTGTCGTCATTGAATATCATTCATGTCGCTGCGGGGCATTTGGAAACACTCAATCTGACCACTTGCGAAACGGTTAACTTCTCCAGTCGGGAAGATGACCATGTGATCTTGATTTATAAACTCGAACCCACCACCGGTATGATGCGCACACGGGCGTATATCGGCCAGCATCACCCACTCTATTGCACCGCCATGGGTAAAATTTTTATGGCCTACGGGCAAACGGATTATCCGAAACAATATTGGCAATCGCACAAAGAACAAATCGTTCCGCTCACCCGTAATACGATCACGGAATTAGAACCGCTCTATCGTGAGCTGGAAGAGATCCGAAATGACGGTTATGCGATGGATCGCGAAGAGAATGAACTGGGTGTTTCCTGCATTGCGGTGCCTGTGTTTGATATTTACCACCGCGTGCCATATGCCGTTTCTATTTCATTATCCACGGTAAAATTACAGCAAATGGGGCTAGACGCCTTGCTGACCCCACTACGGGCAGCAGCTACCGCGATATCCAAAGAGCTGGGCTGCGAACCGCAATAAACCGTTCGGATAAACCCAACATCATGCCGCCGCAGATTGTCTGATCCCGAAATATGCGGCGGTAGCACACCCTCCCTTCAAACACCTGCGCTTATCGCAAAAGAAAGGTGCGGCATACGTCAAAATAGACTCAATAAAGACGCATTCTTTCTGGCAGCCAGACGGCAAAGTGCTATGGTAAATGATACACGCCGACTACCAATGCTCCGGAGGATGGTCATGCGTCATTCCATTTTTCATGACCCCGTCCAACTCCGTGACCGGATCACAGCACTCACGCAGACGTTATCCAGCCAACCTGAACTGGCCAGCGGCTTACTCCCGCTGTTAACTGAACTTTCGGAGTATTTACAACAGCAAGCCCAAAACAGTTATCGGTTGTTTTTTGAACAAGCAAAAACCCCTATTTTGCTGATTGACCCCAGCAATGGACAGATTGCAAACGCCAATCTGGCAGCAGAAAAATTCTACGGCTACAGCCGGCAACAGTTATTAACACTCACCATCAGCGATATTAATTGCCTGACCCAAGAGCAGATCAAACAGAGAATGGCTCAGGCGCTGGCGGAACGCCGCAGCTTCTTTTTGTTTCCTCATCGCTTGGCCTCAGGGGAAATTCGTCAGGTCGAAGTACATTCCGGCCCGATCGTGATTGATGGTCAACAGTTTCTCTATTCCACAATTTATGACATTACCGAACGTCTGCTGGCCGAAAAGCAATTACGCGAAAGTGAAGCCCGCTACCGCGCCTTACATGACAGCCTGCCAGTCGGCTGTATTTTGCAAGATACCCAGCATCAAATCATTGCCGTTAATGAAGAAGCGTGTGCCATTTTTGGCGTCGATAAGTCGCAACTATTAGGCAAACAACTGTCATCACTGACCTGGCAACGTTGCGATGAAAACGGAAAACCATTACCCCTGAGTGAACACCCCAGCGAGCAATGTATCCGCTCTGGCAGCGCGATCCGAAATTTCATCATGGGCATTCAATTTACGCACCGGATCGTTTGGCTCAGCGTTAACAGTCAGCCGCTGTTCCGACTGGATGAACCCCAACCCTATGCGGTGATCAGCAGCTTTAGTGACATCACGGAACAAAAGCGCAACGAAGAGAAATTATCGCTCGCCGCCAGTGTATTTACCGAAGCCAAAGAAGCCATTTTGATCACCGAACCAGATGGCAGTATTGTGCAGGTCAACAAAGCTTTTACCGATATTACCGGTTATAGCGAAGCCGAGGTGTTAGGTAAAAACCCGCGCATTCTGCAATCGGGTTATCAGGATCGGCAATTTTATAAAACCTTCTGGCAACAACTGCGACAAGAAGGACATTGGAGCGGTGAGATTTGGAACCGGCGCAAAAATGGCGAAATCTTTGCGGAACTGCAAACCATCAGCGCGGTCAAAAATGAAAATAATGAAACTCATCACTATGTTTGTTTGGCATCAGATATTTCCCATCAAAAACAGCATGAAAAACAGCTGGAACAACAAGCCTATTATGATTTGCTCACCGGGTTACCCAACCGGAAATTACTGACCGATAAGTTAGTGCTGGCCCTACAACAATGCCAGCAAACCGATAATCTGCTGGCTATCGCGTATATCGACCTCGATGGTTTTAAACAGATCAATGACACTTACGGGCATGCGGTGGGCGATCAGTTGTTGATGGCCGTCGCCGGACAGATGAAAAAGACCTTACGGGAAACCGATACCGTCGCCCGTATCGGTGGTGATGAATTTGTCGCTTTACTCACTGTCAGTAAGGATCTCAACCACTCGCTGCATCTCGTCAAACGACTATTACATGTCATTTCCAAAACTATTCTGATCGATGATTTACAGCTCAAAATCAGCGCCAGCATAGGCCTCGCCTTTTATCCGCAATCGGAAAACATTCAGGCGGAACATCTGTTGTCACAGGCCGATCAGGCGATGTATCAAGCCAAACAGGCCGGTAAAAATCGCTATCATATTTATGGCACACCAGCCGAAGAATCAGCCGATCTGCTGTAACTTATCGTCGGTAGGCTCTTCGGTTACAGCTTCCGGCCAGCAGCGTACAGCTAACGCCATCAGTGTTGTGGTGATTGCTAACACGGTCACCGCACGCCAACCCCATTGGGCCAGCAATAAACTGCCCGCTGCAGCCCCGATCGCCATGCCAATAAACATACCGACAAACAATACGGCATTCAGACGGCTGCGCGCACCGGGGTCAATGCTGTACACAATAGTCTGATGGGCAATCAATGTAGCTTGCACACCCAGATCAAAACCAATTGCGCTAACCACCAGCAGCCAAAGTTGGGCCTGCATTGTCAACAGTGGTAAGAAAATCATCGCCGCAAAAGATAACGCCACCAGCGCAATGCCAACCCGGGTGACCAGCTCGGGGCCACGAAGATCGGCAATGCGCCCAGCAACCGGTGCCGCCAAGGCGCCTGCAGCACCAGCTAAACCAAACGCCCCTGCCGCTGCACTTCCCAGATGAAAAGGTGCTGCATGCAGCATCACGGCCAGCGTCGACCAGAACGCACTGAAACCGATTGAGATCAGACCCTGTGCCATAGCGGCACGTCGCAGTGCACTATGTTGCAACCAAAGACCCGCCAGCGAACCTAATAAGGCAGAATATGATAATTGTGTCGTCGGTTTGAAATTGGGTAACCCACGCCAGATCGCCACCAAGCTCAGCGCAATGCTGATGGCCGCCGCCACAAACATGATCCGCCAGCCAAAATGATCGGCGACAAAACCACTGACCACACGAGACAACAAAATACCCAGCAATAAACCGGTCATCACCGTGCCGACGACTTTACCGCGATGAGCTTCCGGCGCCAGTGTTGCTGCGGCAGGTACAATATCCTGCGCCATGGTGGCTGACAGCCCAATAATCAGACTCGCGACCAATAACAGACCGATACCCGGCGCGCTGGCCGCCAGCAATAATGCCACCAGCAACACAACACCTTTAATCAGAATAATCCGTCGCCGATCAAAACGATCGCCCAGTGGTGCCAACAATAAAATACCCAAGGCATAACCTAATTGGGTCAGCGTGGGTACAAAACCAACGGCCTGATCGGAAGCACCGATACTCGCCCCCAACACACCGAGCATGGGTTGACTGTAATACAATGAGGCCACCGCCAACCCGGCGCCGGTTGCCAATAAAAAAATCAACGATGTTTTGAGATGACGTGGCACAGCAGTCCCAGCATTGGCTAATGCCGCTGGTTGTTGCGTTGTTTTATCGTTCACATTCATATTCTGTATGGAAGTCATGATATTCACCTGGTGAGTTAAACCTTGCATATCAGTTTGCGCAAGGAATAGCGCTGGGTGTAGTACCACGCTTTGCACATTTGTTATACATTTAACGTATAACCATTCCATTCGGGGGCCCGATGAACAAACCGGCAGAGAGTACTACAACTTCACATCCAGCCAACACCGTCACCCATGGTTTAACCGACCGCCTTGAGCTACTGAACACGTTTGTGCGCATTGTCGAAGCAGGCAGCCTGTCTGCCGCTGCAACCCAGATGCACACCACCCAACCCACCATCAGCCGCCGCCTAAAAACCTTTGAGCAATCACTGGGGGTGCGCTTGTTGCAACGCTCCACTCATATGATGCGGCTGACGGAAGACGGCGAGCGCTGTTTTGCACGGGCAAAAGAGTTGCTGGCAACCTGGGCATCTTTCGAATCTGAATTACGGGGTGATAATGAGGAACCGGAAGGTCTGCTGCGAGTGCTCGCCCCGCATGCGTTTGGGCAGGATGTGTTAGTTACACCACTGGCCGATTTTCTGCGGCAGCATAAAAAAATTAGCGTCGAGTGGCTGTTACATGATGATCGGGCGATCGCCGACTTTATTGCGGCCGGGATCGACTGTGCTATTCAGGTGGGCGAAGTACGTGATCCGGCGATGGTGGCGATCAAACTCGCTGAAGTACCGCGCATCGTGGCCGCATCTCCGGCCTTACTCGCCGGAGCCGAGCTACCGACACATGCCAGCGAGTTAAGCAACCTGCCGTGGTTAGCCTTGCAAACTTACTACCGAAATGACATTACGCTGACCCACACAAAAACCGGGGAGACTCAACGCATTCCGATCCAGCCACGCATGAGCACTGACAGCCTGTATGCCTTACGCAGTGCCGCTGTGACAGGGTTAGGCTTATGTGTTGGCTCAGCCTGGTTATTATCAGAAGAGATAGCTCGCGGGCGTTTGATCCATCTGCTGCCAGAGTGGCAAGCAGCCCCATTGCCCGTGTATATCGTCTATCCGTACGCCCGTTTTTATCCGGCCAAATTGCGTCGTTTTGTTGAACTGATGCGAGCAAGCATGCCGTCCATCATCAATGAGCTGACATCGGTTATGTACCAATAACCCTTCTGTGCGCGGCTTAAGGTTCGTTAGTTACCTCGGCTTCGACCAGCTTGGCCAGCAAAATGAGTGATTCCTGCCAGCCAAGGTAACACGCTTCGACCGGGATCACCTCCGGCACCCCGATCTGTTCGATATACACCTCAGTGCCGCAAAATACCGGTTTAAAGGTAATGGTCGTTCGCATGTCACCGGGTAAATTCGGATCGTCAAATTTGTCGGTGTATTGAATACATTCATGCGGGATCAGCGCGATATATTCGCCGCCAAAGGCGTGATTCTCGCCGGTAGTAAAGTTCGTAAACGACATGTGATAACTGCCGCCAACCTGAGCATCCAGATGCTGCACTTTGGCGGTAAAACCATTCGGTGGCAGCCATTTGACCAACGCATCCGCATCCAAAAAAGCGCGATAGAGTTTTTCTGGGGTTGAGCGAAAGACACGATGAAGCAGGATCGTATTAGTAGCCATGATGATTCTCCGCAGCTACAGGTATAAATTAAATAATCTCCACCGCATCGGCAAATGCGAGTCTTGGCCCGCGCGGATAATTGCCTGAGGCATCACCATAGCCGATATTGATCAGAAAATTCGATTTGTAGCGACCATCGGGAAAAAACTCAGCATCCACTGCCTGATTATTAAATCCACTCATCGGGCCACAATCCAAACCCAGCATTCGCGCCGCCAAAATAAGATAACCACCCTGTAAGGTGCCGTTTCTCAGCGCAGTAGTCTTACTCATTTCCGGGTTGGCTTCGAACATCGCTTGTGCATTCGGATTAGCCGGAAATTGCAGCGGCAGGTGTGTATAAAATTGCGTGTCGAATGCCACAATCACCGTCGCAGGCGCCACCATGGTTTTATCCTGATTACCCGGCATCAGTGCACTCTTAAGTCGTTGTTTCGCTTCCTGACTCTTAATAAACACATAATGACCCGGCTGGCAGTTCATCGAGGTTGGCCCCCATTTCATCAACTCATAAAGTTGTGCGATCAACGCATCTGGCACTTCCTGTGACGTGAATTTATTGAAAGTACGAGCGGTAAAAAAGGCCTGTTCCAAGGCATGCGCATCTAACGACTGGTTCATGTTCAACTCCCTCAACTAATGCACAAATCGGTGTCTATCTATAACCATAGGCCACTATTGCCAGATGAGTAAAAAATATTTCCGACTAAAACAGTCGGTTATTCTGAACGGGTCACCCGTTCAATCCGCCGATCCGGTACCAGCCACACCAGCGCAACGCCAATATAAACCGCCACCGCCAACCACTGTGATAAGTAGGCTGACAGCATACCCGTGGCATATAACACGGGTGATAATCGTCCCTTCCAATCTTTACCTATCGCCTGTTGCAAAATGGAGTGTTCACCTTGCGAGGCGATAATTTGCTGTTGCAAGATCCAGTATGCAAGCGATGCCATCAGCAGCACCAAGCCATACAGCGCCGCAGGAACCCGGGCAAAATGGTTCTCGCCCATCCAACCGGTTGTAAACGGGATCAGGGACAACCAAAACAGCAGATGCAGATTAGCCCACAACATGGCCCCGGTGACCTGCTTACAGGTGTGCAACATATGATGATGGTTGTTCCAGTAGATCCCCAGATAGATAAAACTCAGCACATAACTTAAGACCACCGGCAGCAGAGGCACTAATGCATCCAGGTTATCACCGTGTGGCACTTTCATTTCCAGCACCATAATGGTGATGATGATGGCCACCACACCATCAAAAAAGGCTTCTAACCGGTTCTTTCCCATTTTCGTCCGCCTCGCGCAACAACATGGATGGACCGAGCATCTAACAATTCAACAGCCTTTCAAATCATAGAACATTAAAATTTGTGCGGGGGAGATATAACCGAGCCGTAACACCCTGCTCGCCAGGCCCGTTTTCTCGCATGTCAGCCACTTAATATTGACTCTTCCTGCCTGCAAATTTAATTAGGTATTTCGCATATATCAAAAGTGGCAATAGTTAGCACAAACAAGCAAATAAATATCTAAGACTTATGCTTTAGGATGCACTCATTCTCTTCACCACTATCCAGAAATACATTTTCGGTAGACGTCTTAAGGATGGGTAATGATCGACGTATCTTATGTCTTAGCAGGTGCTTTAACTGGCTTCGTCGTTGGTCTGACTGGTGTTGGCGGCGGTGCCATGATGACGCCTATTTTGCTGTTATTTTTTCATGTAGCGCCGGTTACTGCGGTAGCAACTGACTTATGGTTTGCCTCGATTACCAAATTAGTGGCCGCTAAAGCACACCACAAATCAGGCAAAATCGACTGGCAGATCGTGAAACATTTATGGTCTGGTAGTTTGCCAGTTGCCATCATTACCGTGGCACTGATCCACTTCGGCATGAAATTTCAGAAAGTCAGCTGGTTAACGGAAGCCATCGGTTTCCTGATCGTGCTGACTGCGATTGGACTGATTGCATCGCCACTGTTACTAAAACGCATTCGGCCTCAAACAGAGAATACCGTTGCGCAACCGGAAACCATTAAACCGAAAACCACTGTTTTCGCCGGTGCCACGTTAGGTTTGTGCGTTGCGCTGACTTCTGTCGGTGCGGGAGCGTTGGGTAGCGTGCTGCTGATGTATCTTTACCCGCGTCGTATGCAACCCCACACACTGGTCGCCTCAGATATCGTGCATGCCATTCCACTGGCGTTGGTCGCAGGTATTGGTTATGCCTTCACTGGCATGGTCGACGGACACATGCTGGTCAGTCTGCTGGTTGGTTCATTACCTGCGGTGCTGCTGGGTAGCCTGTTGGCGACTAAACTGTCCAGCCGCTTACTGCAAACTTCACTGGCATTAGTGTTATTGATGGTGGGTGTGCGTACGCTGGTCTGAGCCACTGGTATGGAACGACCGGAAAAATGCTGACGTGGCGGGCGACTTTCGCATAGTCTGGGCGATAGCTACAATTTGCGTCAGCATGTTAGTTCCGGGAATGGCAATGTCACAACCGCGTCATATCGAACAAGCCTTTTGGCTGCACCCGCAGCTGCCACATATAGAACTGCGTAGCACGCAACACAGCGATCGTGCCTATAAGTTGCACAGCCATCCGAGCTTGTCGATCGGCGCCATTGTCAGTGGCAATACGCGGGTCACTTATCAAAATAAAGAATATACTCTCCAGCCCGGTCAACTGATTTTTATCGGCCCGGATGAACTGCACAGCTGTAACCCCGTCGTCGGGCAAAGCCGCAGTTACCACATGCTGTATCTCGAAAAAGCCTGGTGTCTGCAACAACTCTCGCAACTTTACGCTCAACCGATCCAGCAACTACATTACCAGCCGGTTATTGTTTCTGATCCGTTGCTGTTTGCCCGTTATTTATCTTTTATCGCCATGCTGCAACAGCCTGAGCAGCCATGTTCGATCGCGGAAGCCACCTCATTCCTGCTTACCTTGTTAGATCATGGTCATCACACCGCAC
The DNA here is from genome assembly GCF_963678185.1 of uncultured Tolumonas sp. NCBI lineage: Bacteria > Pseudomonadati > Pseudomonadota > Gammaproteobacteria > Aeromonadales > Aeromonadaceae > Tolumonas > uncultured Tolumonas sp. Next base: position 2,582,259 of record NZ_OY782757.1, on the reverse strand, counting down.
CAGAGCCGGTAGCTGAAAACGAGGCTGTGCGTTACCTGCGGCAGCGGCTGTTACAAGATCTCAGCAGCAAACCGTCATTGCAGGAACTGGCGGACGAATTGCATTTAAGTAAAGAGACACTGATCCGCTTGTTCAAAAAGGTAGTCGGCATTTCCCCGATGGCCTTTGCCGATAATGCCCGCATTACGCTGGCCAAAGCCTTGTTGCGTGACGGCATGCCCATCACCGATGTCGCGCAAGCCACCGGATTTAGCGATCAGAGCCATTTTCACAAAGCCTTCACGGCCTACACCACTGCCACGCCCGGCCAATATCAGCAAGCCCGATCAATTTTTGACAATATTCGTTGACCGGCAACCGTTAGCCTTATCTCCGGAATAACTCGCGGAGATAACCATGTTTACACTGGCCCATTTGATCCCAACCGCCTTCCCCGCGTTGGTGTTAGCCCATTTTGTCGCCTTGTTAAGCCCCGGCCCGGATTTCTTTCTGCTGACCGGACATGCCATCCGGCACCGGTTAGCTGGCAGTGCCTTTATCTGTCTGGGGATCGCCACCGGCAATGCGGTTTATATTCTGCTGGCGATTAGCGGCTGGCATGGCCTGACACAACAACCCTGGTTATTTACGACGGTGGAAATAACCGGTGCACTGTATCTGTGTTGGCTAGGCTATCAACTCATGCGCAGCCCGCTACGCCAACTGCAATTACAACAACAAACCCAAGCCTTAACGTCTGGCAGACAGTTTGTGATTGGTCTGTCTTCCGCCTTACTGAATCCGAAAAATGCGCTGTTTTATATGAGCTTACTGGCGGTAATTTTGGGTAATAACGTCACCTTGTGGCAACAAGGCTTTTGCGGCGTGTGGATGTTTTTTGCGGTATTAGGTTGGGATCTGCTGCTAGCCATGCTGATCGGTCATCACCGGCTGCAACGGGTGCTGAATCATCAGCTCTATCTGATAGAACGCGGGGCTGGCGTGATCTTAACTGGCTTTGGGCTGGCATTATTATTTCATAAGCTAAATTTCATAAGCTGAACTTGATCGGCTGACAGACAGCTAACAGTTGCGGCTTAAGACTGCTGTTCAGCCGAGATGAGGGGGGTTGCTGGTTTCCACCAACGCGCCAGCAGCAAGCCGGCTTCAAACAACAAACATAACGGCACCGCCAGCAGGGTTTGCGACAACACATCGGGTGGTGATAACAACATACCGACGATAAACGCCAGCACGATAAAATGCGGGCGTTTTTCTTTTAGCGTTGGCACGGAGGTAATACCGGTGCGACACAAGATCGCCACCACCAGCGGTAATTGAAAAGCCGCCCCAAACGAGAAAAACATCGTCAGCACAAAATCGAGATAACTGCTGATATCGGTCGCCATACTGACACCAGCGGGTAAGGTGCCGACCATGAAACGGAAAATCAGCGGTAACACCACCCAATAAGCAAATGCAAACCCGATATATACCAGCAGATTGCTGCCAAAGAGCAGCGGTATTAATAATCGTCGCTCATGGCGATAGAGTGCTGGCGCCAGAAAACCCCACACTTGCCACAACAGATAGGGCAATGCCAGCAGCAAGACTACCAACAAGGTCAGTTTCAGTGGCACCAGAAACGGGGCGGACACCGCAGTCGCGATCATACTGGTGCCGTGCGGTAATACCGCCAGTAACGGGCGGGCCAGCAGATAATAGATGTCGTTGGCAAAATAACTTAAGGGCAGGAACAGCACCAGCAACACCAACAGGCAATGCAGCAAACGGCGGCGCAATTCCAACAGATGAGTCAGTAAACTCATGGCTGTCGATCTTGTGGTTTATCCGCTGCCGCAACCGCATCCAGCTCTTTTTGTAATGATTGCCGCGCATTGCCCCAAAGCTGACTCACCTGCCGCCGAAATGCGCTGATATCGCGCAATAACGCGGGCAATTTTTCTGGCCCAAACACCACCAGAGCTACGACTGCGCACAACACCAGTTCGCTAAAGCCAATATCAAACACTGGTTACGAGCCTTGTTTTTCGCTAACTATTTTTTCGCTAACGACAGCTTCTGGTTTGTCGTCCGTTTTCGGCTGTTCGTGCATCGCTTTGCGGAAGTCACGGATCGCATGGCCCACATCGCCGCCTAACATCCGAACCTTTTTAGTGCCAAATAAGACAATGGCAATGAAGGCAATCAACACTAATTCCGTCACACTGAAATGCATAATTATCATCCTCACAAGCTTTAGATGATAATTTATATCATTTGCATTTGCATTTCATCTTTATCTGCAACAAATATAGGATCCCGCCTGACATTACTGGGCTAGATTGCCGGATACGGGTAACGGGCTAAACCCAACTGCTGCGATATGTTCGCGGCCGCCTGATGTAACATGGTCACGTAGTGCGCCAATTGCTGTTCATCAAAACGAATCGTTGGAAATGAAATACTTAAACCAGCCATGACATAACCGAATCGATCATAAACCGGCACCGCCACACAACGCACCCCCACTTCCTGCTCTTCACGATCTTCGCTAAAACCGGTCTCGCGCACCGTTGCCAGTTCCGCTAACAACGCATCAATATCCGATAAGGTGTGTGTCGTTTTTTGTTCAAAGGCCACCGGTGCCAGAATGTCCCGGATCGCTTGCTCATCCAGCCAGGCTAGCAATACCTTACCAATCGCCGTGCAATACAGTGGGTTGCGGCGACCAATGCGGGAATACATACGCAAGTTATAAAGCGAATCAATTTTATGCAGATAAACAATGCTCTCTTCTTCCATCGCCCCCAGATGAATGGTCTCTTGCGTCGCTTTTGATAATAAACGCATCTGCTGATCGGCAATTTTTATCAAATCGACGTGCTGTAAGGCTTTGGCACCCAGATCGAATAACTTGAGGGTCAGCGAATATTTATCGTTCTCCCCTTCCTGCTGCACATAACCCAACGACTTCATGGTTTGTAAGAACCGATAGACGGTACTTTTTGACATCATGACGCGTTGCGAAAGCTCAGTTACCCCGATCTCATGTTCATCACCCAAGGCCTGCAAAATACCGAAGACCTTCAGCACCGACGATACGGAATCCTGCTGTTTTGAAAAATCGTTCACTACCACCTCTATCCTGATTTTCTTTGCCGGAGACTATATACCAGCTTTTTTTAAATCCGAATCAAAATAAATGAAACATTGTTTTATTTTATTTGACACACAGGTTTGATTGTTTAATCTATGATCGTTTTCCCAATTCAACATGAGAGCAAATCATGGACACTCTGAACATCGCCATCATTGGTGAATGCATGGTGGAACTACAACGTCAGGATAACGACATCCGACAAGGGTTTGGTGGTGACACGTTGAATACTGCGGTTTACCTTGCCCGCCAGCTGCCGCGGCGCCAGGGTAAAGTGCACTATGTCAGCGCATTAGGTACTGATAATTTCAGTCAGACCATGCTCGATAACTGGCAACAAGAAGGTCTCAACACGACATTGGTTCAGCGTCTGGCGAACAAAATGCCAGGGTTGTATTTCATCGACACCGATAGCCATGGCGAACGCAGTTTCTCTTACTGGCGCAGCGATGCGGCGGCCAAATATTGGCTGGAAACCGAACAGACTGAAGCCGTGTTAGCGCAACTCGCGCAGATGGATGTGATTTATCTCAGCGGGATCAGTCTGGCGATTTTGAGCCCAACCAGCCGTGCTCGTTTATTTGCTTTCCTCACCACATTTCGCGCCCAAGGTGGCCGCGTGGTGTTTGATAACAACTACCGCCCGCGCTTATGGCAAAGCCGTGAAGAAACACAGCAAAGTTATCAGCAAATGCTGACACTCACCGACATCTCGTTTCTGACGCTGGATGATGAAGATGCGCTGTGGGGCAATCGCCCGCTGGAAGAGGTGATCGAACGCACTTTAACGTGGGGGGTGGATGAAATCGTGATCAAACGCGGCTCATTACCTTGTGTGATCGTCAGTAAATCGGGTGTTCGGGAAGAAGTACCGGCCCAGAAAATTGCCGCCCAAGACGTGGTCGACACCACGGCAGCAGGTGATTCATTCAGCGCCGGTTATCTGGCCCGCCGTCTGCAACATGGCAGTGTGACTGAATCTGCCATCCAAGGGCATCGCCTGGCCGGGACCGTGATCCAACATCGCGGCGCCATTATTCCTGCTGACGTGATGCCGTCATCATCCCTTTAATTTTTCTTAGGAGACACCATGCCTACTTTAGTTGAACGTCTGCAAGCCCTGAAAGTGATCCCGGTGATTGCCATTAATAACGCCGATGATGCGGTAAATTTGGGCCGCGTATTGGTTGAAAATGGCATGCCGAGCGCGGAAATCACCTTCCGTACGCCTGCAGCGGCAGAGGCCATTCGCCGTCTGCGCGCCGCGTTCCCCGACATGTTGATCGGTGCGGGCACGGTGCTGACCACCGCACAAGTCGATGAAGCCATTGCTGCAGGTGTCGATTTCATCGTCAGCCCCGGTTTCAACCCCACCACCGTGCGTTATTGCCAGCAGCGCGGAGTGGCCATTGTGCCGGGCGTCAACAACCCGAGTCTGGTGGAACAAGCCATGGAGATGGGCCTGCGCATGCTGAAATTCTTCCCAGCCGAACCGTCTGGCGGTGTGAACATGCTGAAAGCCATGTCGGCCGTGTATCCGGTGCAATTTATGCCGACAGGCGGCGTAACCCCCGACAACGTCAAAACTTATTTGGGTTTGAAAACCGTCGTCGCTTGTGGCGGTACGTGGATGGTGCCGGCCGATCTGATTGATAACCAGCAATGGGACAAGATCGGCCAACTGGCGAAAGAAGCCATGGCGGCACTGTAAGCGCATAAATGTCTAACAGGTAACAGAATACGGCTTGAGATTTAGTACAAACTTGCCTCACTGTTACCTGTAACTCTACCATGCTGTTTTCGAAGCAGAAAAAGGAGGCAGCATGCGTAAATTACGGGTAGGCATAGTGGGTCTGGGTGGTATCGCGCAGAAAGTCTATCTGCCGATCTTATCGCAGGCCAAACACTGGGAATTGGTCGGTACTTATACTCCCAATCAGCAAAAAAACTGCCTGCTCTGCCAACAATATCGTCTCGTCGCTTTTTTCTCACTCGATGAACTGGCGGCCAACTGCGACGTCGTGTTTATTCACAGCTCAACCAATACCCATTACGAAATCGCCGAGCATATGCTGCGTAAAGGACTGCACGTTTATATCGATAAACCGTTAGCCGATACGCTCGATCAGGCCGAAGCCCTGGTGGCACTGGCGGAAAAACAGCAACGCACCCTGATGGTCGGTTTTAACCGCCGGTTTGCACCGTTTTATCAAACCATCAAAGAACAAATGCCTGCCGCTGCTGCTGTCCGGTTTGAAAAACACCGCATTCATGGCATCAGCAACCCGGTGCGTTTTACGATGTTTGATGACTATCTGCATCTGCTGGATACCGTGCTCTGGTTGTGTGATGGCGATTTATCGCTGCTCGCCAGCCAAGTGAGCGCGACGGTGCAAGATGAGCTTATTTTTGCCGGCCATGTGTTCCGTCATGACAATAAGTTGATCACCACCGCCATGCACCGGGATGCCGGAACACAGGCAGAGCTGCTGGAAGTGATCACCCATGGCGCGGTGATGCGGGTACGCGACCTCAATCGGCTGGAAGAGGAACGGGATGGCAAAATCTGTGTCTCTACCGCCGGTAGCTGGCAAACCATCTTAGAGTTACGCGGCTTTACCCCGATGGTAGAACATTTCCTGGATTGTGTGGCCAATCAGACCGCCCCGAAAGTCAGTGGCGAACAGGCATTGATAGCACAACGTTGGATGGAAAAACTGCTGGCGCAGTAAACAGGCAGTAAACAGAAAGAAAAACCGGTAGCGCAGAAAAAATAAACCCTGCCGATAAAGCAGGGTTTTTCTTTAGCGTACTAAACACGCTACGTGCTGGATTGATTTTAAGCTTCGTCTTCTTCCGGCGCAGCATCTGCCGGTTCAGTCAGCAGCTCATCCATCAGCTCGTGTTCGGATTCCGCCAGCGCTTCTTTCGTTACCACTGGCGCAGCCGGTGGCAATTCAGTTGGAATGGCAATCAGGGTGCGAGTTGCTTCAATCGCATCCTGCAGTTTGACCTGAATGGTCTGGCCCAATTCGTAATACACTTCACCATCCAGCATGGCACGACCGTCGTCATGACTGCAGGTGAAACGCTTACGGTCTTTCAGGATCAGGCTGCCCGGCACAAAACAGACGGCGCCATTTTCCAGCAGACGGACTTTAATACCGCTACGCATCACATCCATGATCTCGGCATCAAACACCTGCCCAGAAGCCACCGCTGGCAACAGGAAGCGGGCATATAACCAGTCACCGATGTCACGTTCCGCCATGCGGTTGCTACGGCGTGACAAGCTCAGCGCATCGGTCAGTGCCGCATCGGCTCGCACCGGCACGTCCTGATTACTGATGATAGCTTTCAGAATACGGTGGTTGATCATATCGCCGTATTTACGGATTGGGGAGGTCCAGGTCGCGTAATGACTCAAACCTAATCCGAAATGCGGGCCTGGTTCTGCTGACATCAGCGAGTAGGTCTGGAAACGACGAATGCGGTTATCCAGATAACTGGTCGGTTGCGCATCTAACCAATGACGTAATTGGCAGAAACCTGGCAGGGTCAGCAAGGTTTCGTCGGTCAGCGGCGCTTCGTGTTGTTGCAGTAATTCCTGCACACCTTTGAATTTTTCGACATCCAGACCGGCGTGGACGTTGAAAATACCATAACCCGGATTACGGGCCAGGAAATCACCGGCACACTGGTTGGCGGCAATCATCGCCTCTTCCACGATCTTGTTGGCGCTGCGACGGAATGACGCATGGATAGCGACCACTTCACCAGCTTCGTTCAACTCAAAATCGTAGTCCGGGCGGTCTTTAAACAGGATCGCATGTTCTTTGCGCCAGTTCTGACGGGCCGTCGTCGCTGCCTGCAACTGTTCGATCTGCTCGACAATCGCCGGGGCCGGCACAAAACCTTCCGCACTGCCATTTTCCAGCCAATCCGACAGTTGATCGTAAATCAGACGGCCTTGTGAACGAATATTGGCGGCAAAGAAGCGTGGCTCTGGTAACAACTCACCATCAGCAGTGATCAGCATTTCACAGCACAGTGCCGGACGATCTTCACCTTCATGCAGTGAACACAGCTCGTCACTCAAGTGACGCGGGATCATCGGAATATTGCGGCCCGGCAGATAGACGGTAAACGCCCGTTTAGACGCTTCCAGATCCAGTGCACTGCCTGGCTCGATATAGGCCGTCGGGTCGGCAATGGCCACCAGCAATTTCCAGCCGTCAGCCGTTTTTTCGATATAGAGCGCATCGTCCATATCGCGGGTTGATTCACCGTCGATAGTGACAAATGGCAGCGCCGTCAGGTCTTCACGGGTCAGACCTTCGTCACGCAGTTGCCATTCCTGTTCAATTTCTGGCGCACAACGCGGCAAGTCGTGGCGGCGTAATACTACCCACCATGGCGCTTCTGGATCATTGTTGTGCGTGACATATTCGGTAATTTCGGCGAAATGGCCGCTGGCCTCATTCATACCGTGGCGTTTCAGGTTCGCAATGACCCAGTCGCCTTCTTTGAACTGGCTTTCGTCCAGTCCTTTCATTGGGCGCGCTTTGATCGCGTCTTTCATCACCGGATGGTCAGGCACGACGAACAGGCGATCTTTGATCACCTTGATGCGCGCCACAAAACGGGTCAGGAATGGGGTCACCAGTGATTCCGGCTCGGCTTGTTCTTTGCCATTTTCCGCGCGGATCACCGCGATAATCCGGTCACCGTGCATCACTCGCTTCATCTGCTGTGGTGCAATGAAGTAGCTTTCGCCCCGATGATCGGTTTCCAGAAAGCCGAAACCACGATCGGAGGCACGAACGACCCCCTCTTTTTTCGGCAGATTGTCGCGAAGCTGCTGCTTGAGCTGCGCCAGTAACGGGTTATCTTGAAACATGCTCTCTAATCCTGTCAGGAAAACCCAACGACTATACGGATTTCACCAAGGGAAACCAAGCAGGTTTGCCCTGCCGGCCTAAAGCGGTAACTGAATTTCCGCTAACAAGCCGCCATCCGGCGCGTTCGACAGGCGTAATTCACCGCCATGTTGATGGATCAGGGTCCGCGCAATCGCCAGTCCCAAACCGACGCTGCCATCTTCGGTGTTCCGCGCAGTATCGAGGCGGAAAAACGGTTTAAACACCGCTTCCAGCTGATCGTCCGGAATGCCTTCACCATGGTCGCGGACACGGATCAAAATCGCGGTCGCTGTGGATTCTAACGACACTTCGGCATCACCGGCATATTTCAGCGCATTATTGATCAGGTTTTGCAGCACCCGACGCAACACTTCCGGTCGGCACTGATAGACCCGTTTGCCTTCGGCATAACATTCCACCGGCTGGCCATTGTCTTCATAGTCATCACACAGGCTGTGCAACAAACTCACCAGATCGACATTACGGTTCTCTTCACCCTGATGTTCATCGCGGGCAAAACTTAAGGTCGCATGCAGCATGCTTTCCATCTGCGCCAGGGTTTGCAGCATGCGGTCACGATCTTCACCGTCTGGTAAGAATTCACAGCGCAGACGCAGGCTGGTCAATGGGGTGCGCAAATCATGTGAAATCGCCGCCAGCATCTGCGTGCGATCTTGCACAAAGCGGTTCAGACGTAATTGCATGCGGTTAAATGCCGCCAATGTTTCTGCCACTTCCAGCGGGCCTGATTCACTCAAGGGCGGAATGGCCGCCCCGCGGCCAAACTGTTCTGCCTGTTGTACCAGCAGTTTTAATGGCCGCGTGATACGACGCAATAACACCACCAGCACGGCACCAATCAGCAAGGCCACCAGCAATAAACTCAGTAGCGCACTCAGCGACCAGGTCGGTGGTTCCCGATCAGCCAGTGAGCTGAAATTCAGCCAACGGCCATCCAGCAACTCCACCGAGCCATACAATCGTACATCGCGCTGCCAAAACGGCGGTGGTGGTAATCCGGTACGGTTATGCCCCTGACCATCACGCATCTGCTGATGCATCTGCTGAAACATAGTGGGTGGCAGTTTTTCACTAATCCGTTCCGCGCTGATCTGCACGCTGAGATTATTCGGATAATCGAGCAGGCGACGTAACACGTCTTCATATTGCTGGTTATGTTCGCTAGGTGATAATGGCACATCCTGGATGCGCATCATCAGCGTTTCACTGCGACTGGCGCGTAAAATCTCTTCATGCAATTCTGGTGGCGAACTGCTGAGTAGACGCACCACCGAAGAGAGCCGGATCATGGCGTTGCGGCTGTTGACCAACCCCAAGGCTTCATCCCGTTCAGAACGATAAATTTGTAAGCCTAATACCTGTGCCAGAATTAACCCAGCCAGCGCCAGCAACAGAATTTGTGCTGTAATGCTTTGTGGTGACCAGCGACGCCATAAGGCCGGAAAATCAGTGCTCATGCCGAACCTCAGCACTAAACATATAACCACCACCCCAAACGGTTTTGATCAATTCCGGTTTTTTCGGGTCAATTTCAAGTTTACGCCGTAAGCGACTGACCAGCGTGTCGATCGCGCGGTCAAACGCCTGTGCTTCGCGCCCACGCGCCATATCCAGCAGTTGATCGCGGCTAAGCACCCGCTTTGGCCGCTCCAGAAACACTTTTAGCAGATCAAATTCCGCAGTAGAAAGGCTGATCGCGACACCGAATTCATCCACCAACTCGCGCCGTGCTAGATCCAATTGCCAATGATCAAAATGCAAACGCTCGGGTAGCTCCTCTTGTGCTTCTGGCATCAGATTGGCGCGGCGTAATACCGCTTTAATTCGTGCCAGCAATTCACGCGGGTTAAAGGGTTTCGCCAGATAATCATCGGCACCCATCTCTAATCCGATGATGCGATCCATCTCTTCGCCCATCGCGGTCAGCATCACCACCGGTAACGACGAGCGAGCCCGCAGATCGCGACACAAGGTCAGCCCATCTTCCCCAGGCAACATCAGATCCAGCACCAGCAAGGTGAAATGGCCATTTTCCAGCAAGCGTTTCATCTCCTTGCCATCACGGGCACAGGTGACTTTGAAGCCATGTTGCTCCAGAAAACGTTTCAGCAAATCACGAATTTCTGCGTGGTCATCAACCACCAGAATATGCGGCAGGGTCTGGTTCATGCGGGTTCCTCGGAAGCTATTGCTGTCAGTATATAAATTTGCGTAAGGAATGTATGGCAAATTATGTCACAGCGCTAATCTGGCAAAGTCTGTTACAAAATAGTCTGTTTTTGGCACAGCCAAGTGACATTTATGGTCTGTAATGATAGTGCAAAAACAAATTGATACGAGAAGAGGGGAACGACTATGTTAACACGCAAACAAGCTCTGCTGACGGTAGCTCTGATGACCGGTTTACCATTGGCCAGCTGGGCCGCAACCGAAGCAGCAACGACAGCCGCTGCACCGACCGCACCAATCGTGCAACCTTGCCCATTTGGCGGCCCGGATGCAGATGGTGATGGCATGATGCGTCACGGTAAAATGATGCAAGGTCATGAAGCCGGCGCGCAACGTGGCATGCACATGATGAATACTGAAGCACTGCAAAAACAGCTGGATGAAATCAAAGACCCAGCCGTAAAAGCGAAATTTATCGATATGGTAAAAGCACGTCTGGCTTTTGACCAAGCTCAGATCGAAGCAACCAAGACCTTTCTGGATAAACAGAAATAATTCTGTGATACCAGTCTTCTCACTGCTCTTCACCGCCAGGCGGGAGGAGCAGTTGTTTTATCGCCAGCCGTAATTGCTGCACCACCGCTTTTTGCCCTGATAGCTGATGCTGTTGCGCCAGCCAGACCCAATCCTTACCTTGCCAAAACCGTTGGATCAATAAAGCCGCTAACTGCTTGGGTAATAACGCCAATTCAGCCGCATGCACCTGCATGGCCTGTAATACCGACGGCCAGCAATGATCGGGTGAACGGTGATGATCGGTAAACGCCAGCAGATCTTGTTGTTCCTGCTCGGTCAGTGGTTTCACTGCGGCTGATTGCAGCAAAGGCACAATAATCTCGGCTGAGAGATCCGATAGGCCATGGGCCAGCCAGACAGGCAATTGTCGCTGGAACTGCTGCTGCCATTGTGTCAACTGCGCTTGTAATTCCGGCCGTAATGCCAGCAGTAACACTGCGGCATGGCAACCGGTGGCGACATCTTTGCTTAAACCTAACCGCACTGCCTGCCAGCCTTGTTTACGCCAAAACCGCAGCACCTCGGGAGTCGCTGCGAACGAACAGCCCAGAAAATCGGCCTGCCCCTGATAATGTTGCGTTAATGCGGCAATAAACTGGCTGCCCAGCCCCTGTTGCTGACAGGCCGGATGCACGGCAATACGCATCACTCGTCGGTAACTGTAATTAGCGGCCGCCAGATAACCACAATGCGCCAGCAAGGTTTGCGGTAATAATTGCCCACGCGGACGCCGCCGCCCGGCCCAGATCTGCTCCGCCAGCTCACCGTCGATTGGCCCTTCGCGCATCAACAGCGCCACACCATATAAAGCCTTATCATCACGCCACAGCCAGATTTCAATATCCGGGCAATCCAGCAACAACCGGAGATCAGTGGGTGAAGTCTGATAATGCGCCAACACCAGCAAACCAAACAGTTGCCGTAACAGCGCTTCATCTTGTAATAGTTCAGCAGAACTCACTTGTTGCAGCGTGAACTTCGTTGATCGCGTTGCTGGCAACGGTGCGGCATCAGCATCCAGCAATAAAATGTTGGCCAGCAACGGCTCCAGCGGATCGCTGACTGCCCAACGCAGTGGCGTGGTTAAGGTGAGCTGTTGCCAGTGCGACCAATTTGTCGCCAGCCAACGGCACATACGTAGCTCGAAACCATGCCCGGAGCCTTCATAACCATGAATGGTGGTGGCATACACCACCAGTTGATATTTTTGTTGTAACTGGCGTAATAATGCCGCCGGGATCGCCGCCGCCTCATCAACCAGCAGCAGATCACAATCAACATTCTGTTCCAGCAACATTTCCGGGCTGTAAAAACTCAATAAAGCGTGCTGACCGGCATGTCGGAATAATGTCTGTGCCGATTGCTGTGACGGTGCCGTGACGACCAGTCTTTTACCTTGTGCCAGTAGCTGGCGCGCCGCCAGACCCAGCGCAGTGGATTTACCCCGTCCGCGATCAGCCATGATGACCAGCGGATAGGCTTTCGCCGCCAATGTACATTGCTCGATAGCCACCTTTGCCGCATGCTGCTCGGCACTCAGGCACCCGTCAGCGTCAGCCTCCCGATGCCATGCCACCGCCGGTAATTCCGACCATGGTGCCTGTAAGCTTTCTACATTGAGATCCCAATGCCAGACATCAGGATCAGCCTGTAATAAACGCAACAGCCGTTGCAGGAAATGCGGGTAACAGCGTGACATCGCTTCCGGCTGTGACACATAACGTCGGTGATCGGGGTCGGCAAACACCGACCAATCAGTGAATGCGGGCATCAATAGCACCAACAACCCACCGGCCTGCACGGCGCCCCCGACCGCGCCTAAAATCTCTGGTGATAACCCGGAAAAACCATTGACCACCACCAACGGATATTCCTGCCCCAACCAAGGCATGGTGTGCTGCGATTTTTGTGGTAAACACTCAGCAGGGCCATCACCCAGCCATAATGCACCGCTTTGCCAAAGTGTCGTGGCCTTTTGCTGACAAGCCGCCGCATTCCCCGTCAGCAATAACAAACGCCGTTCGCCACGACAGCGCAAACGCGCGCAACGTTCTGCAAGAGAGTCTTCGAATGGCTGAGGCATAACGATTCCGTGGTGGTTTTTTTAAATTGTATCCTGCCCCGCGCCCGGAAATCCCCTACAATAAGCAGCAGTGTAATTAATGAGGATAAATTGTGGCCAAAGTTGCGGTATTTCTGGATCGGGACGGCGTGATTAATCAGGATACGGGTTATGTCGCTTCCGTGGACGATTTTCACTTTATTGACGGTGCGATTGAAGCATTACAGTTGCTGAAGAAAAAAGGCTACTGCTTGGTATTAGTCACCAATCAATCTGGTATTGCCCGTGGTTTTTTCACCGAAAAACAATTTATGCATCTGACTGAATGGATGGACTGGTCACTGGCCGACCGTGATGTGGACCTCGATGGCATCTATTACTGCCCACATCATCCAACGGAAGGTGAAGCACCTTACCGTCAAGTGTGCGACTGCCGTAAACCGGCACCGGGTATGTTGCTTGACGCCGCCAAAGAACTGGATATCGATCTGGTCAATTCTTACATGGTGGGTGATAAAGGCGCTGACATGCAGGCGGCTAAAGCGGCCGGCGTAACGCACAAGATCTTGGTACGGACTGGTAAAGCCGTCACCGCAGAGGCACAGGCGCTAGCCGATGAAGTACAAGACTCACTGCTGACCTTTGCGAAATCAGTGCCGGCACTTAGCTAATCGATAGTGATAATGCGTCGTTGCTATCAACGGCGCAAAGATAAAAATCAGAATATGAATGCGGTAAGGGAAGGACACACTTTTCAGGCCGCCAGAAATGACTTGAGCCTGCCAAGGCAAGCTCAATCGAATTACACACTATCCCGCTGCTTTCAACAGCTTATGACCGATGTGTCGGTTTCTTGATTATGTTTGGCATGTAAATACACACTCCGTGTGCGCCAGACGAAACCAATATACTTCGTTTTTCGCAATTTGCAAATCACCCAACCATTTTCGTGACACCGCTCACTATATAGCTCTTTGGCTGTGCTTCCTTAACCGATAAATTCTCGCTCTATAAACACCGACTTAGCCTCATTTCACCGATATCGATGACTATTATTCGATCGCAATTGACGAACGTAAACGGAGTGAATAGTCTTGGCGCATTACACCGTGATTTATCCTCTACCCTGATACGGAACTTACTATGAAAAAACTGTTTGTGTTGCTGGTTGGTCTGTTGATTGCCCCTTTCCTGCAGGCTGCGCCAGAATTTAAAGAAAATGTGAATTACGAAATTATTCGTCAGACCAACACGCCAAAACCAGAAGTGATGGAATTTTTCTCGTATTTTTGTCCGCACTGCTATCAGTTCGAACCGATCATGGCGGAATTGAAAAAACAGTTACCAGCTGATGTGGCTTTTAAACGCACACCGGTTGCTTTCCTGGGTAAAGAAATGGGCCCGGAACTGCAACGTGCTTATGCAGTTGCTGACCTGCTGAAGGTAGAAGAAAAAGTAACACCAATGTTTTTCAGCCTGATCCATGCCGAGCAAAAAGCGCCACAGAATCGTGCCGATGTACGTGCTGTGTTTGAAAAAGCCGGTGTGAACGGTAAAGATTTCGATGGTGCAGTAGATAGTTTTGCCGTAACCGGTATGGTTGCGCAATATGATCGCAGCACTGGCAGCATGAACATTCGTGCTGTGCCATCAACCGTGGTGAATGGTAAATATCTGGTGAAAACTGAAGGTATTAAGAGCACCGAAGAGTACATCGCGCTGGTGAAATATCTGCTGCAGAAAAAAGACTAACTCATCTGCGAGTGAAGTAATGCCAGCAAAAAGCCCTCATCGACTGAGGGCTTTTTTGTGCGGCTAATTTAGATGACAGGAGAAAAATTAAGCGCGCACCAGATGCACAACGGGGTTTTCCGCAAACAAATAACGGTCATCCACCAAGTCGTCATCAACGGTAGTCGCCTGAAACAACATCTGTTTGGTATTTTCCAGATGTTGCCACATCGCAAGTTTGGCGGCTTTCGGATCTTTACGCATTAAGGCTTTCAGGATGTGATCATGATCTTCACACCAGCTTTCCATTGCCCAATCGTCGATATGCTCATGCAACTTACGCCAGTACGGGTTTTGCTCCCGATGCTGCCAGACCTTTTCTACTAACGTCACCAGCACCGAATTTTGCGTGGCCTTGGCGACCTGAATATGGAATTCTTTATCCCACTGCGAATCGCGCGCCCGATCTTCTTTCTGCGCCGCTTCCTGAATCGCCAGTAACGCCATGATGTCTTGTTTGGTCACTTGCGTAGCTGCAAATTCAGCGATATTACTTTCCAGTAGCTGACGAGCTTGTAAGAGTTCAAAGGGGCCAGCAGTCAGGAATTCATCATCCTGTTCACTCACTGCAGGCTGATAACGCGGTTCCACACCAATCACATGGATCCCAGAGCCTTTGCGCACATCAACCATGCCTTCCACTTCCAGCATGATGATCGCTTCACGCACTACGGTGCGGCTCACCGTCATGGCTTCCGCAATCAGGCGTTCAGCAGGCAGGCGATCGCCGACCACATACTGACCACTTTTGATCTGTTGTTTTAACTCGCTGGCTACCTTCTGGTATAAGCGGCTCGCTTCAAAAGATTCCATCACAACATCCTATTCAGGTCTATGCCACCATTATAGCGGAAAAGACAGAACCTGTTATACCAATAACAGGTTCTGTCTTTTTACATTGAAACGAAATGCTTCGCTTCGGCCATATTCAGTCGTGTTATACCGTTGTTGCTTACGCTGCTTTTGCGGTTGGCAAGGTCGGCATCGCAGACTGCTTCAGCATCATGCACACCACGATAGCGCCGATAATATCAAACAGGGATAGGCAGACGAACAGCGGGTCATAACCAATTTTGCTCGCCACAATACCCACAATGAACGAGAAAATAGTCGCGCCCAGATAACCCGCCATCCCGGTCAGACCATTCGCAGTACCCACCGAATTCCGCGGGAACACGTCTGATGACATGGTGATCAGCGAACCAGAAATGGTCTGATGCGCAAAAGTACCCACGCAGAACAGCGCAATTGCCGCATAAGGGCTTGCTACCATGCCAATTGCCGCTGGCGCCAGCATACAAGTAGCACCGGTTACGACCACCAATTTACGGCTGGTCAACAAAGAGACTTTGAAATATTTGATCATCAATGGTGACAGATAACCACCCACGATACAGCCCATATCTGCCGCCAGGAATGGGATCCAGGCAAACATAGCTATTGATTTCAAATCCATATGACGAACGGTGCTTAAATAAAGCGGGATCCAGAAGTTAAAGGTCTGCCAAGCAGGTTCGGCCAGAAATTTAGGGATCGCGATCGCCCAAAACTCTCTGCGACTAACGATCTGTTTTACCGATGGTTTAGAGGTGTCATTTTTATGTGATGCTTCCTGACCATCCAGAATGTATTGTTTTTCTTCATCCGTGATCTGCGGATGATCGGCTGGTGAGCGGAAGAACATTAACCACAATGCCACCCAGAAGAAACCCAATGCACCGGTCACGATAAACGCGGTTTGCCAGTTGTAATAGGTAATACAGGCAATCACTAGTGGCGGGGCCATCATACCGCCGATCGATGAACCGATATTAAACCAACCGGTCGCAATCGAGCGCTCTTTCGCGGGGAACCATTCAGTTACTGCTTTTAACCCGGCTGGAATAACGGCCGCTTCGGCCATCCCCATCAGACCACGGAAAAACGCCAGTGATTGCCAGCTGCCAGCAAAACCGTGCAGCATATTGGTGACCGACCAAGCCACACAGAAAATGGCCAGACCAATTTTTACGCCGATAGAATCAAGAATAAAACCGGCGATAGGCTGCATAACGGTATAACAGGCCTGAAACGCTGCTACCACGTAGGAATATTGTTCAACAGTAATACTCAATTCTTGTTTCAGTGTCGGCGCGGCGGCAGACAATGATGAACGCGTCAGGTAGTTCAATATCGTACCCAGCATCACCACGCCAATAATCCACCATCTTAAACCGACGATTTTCTTCTTAGCCATGTTGCTGCTTGTTTCACCAACCGTATTGGTCGATAGATTCATATCCTTGTCCTC
The DNA here is from genome assembly GCF_963678185.1 of uncultured Tolumonas sp. Classification (NCBI taxonomy): domain Bacteria; kingdom Pseudomonadati; phylum Pseudomonadota; class Gammaproteobacteria; order Aeromonadales; family Aeromonadaceae; genus Tolumonas; species uncultured Tolumonas sp. Next base: position 2,565,289 of record NZ_OY782757.1, on the reverse strand, counting down.
TGATAATTCACCGTTAAGTCATGAGCTAGATGATAAGAACAACATAGTTATCACTACTTCATGCAAAAACATCACTCTGTTATGACAGGATGATCATAATTGGTATAACAACAAAGAACGGTGAGCCTGATCTAAGTTTTAGCAGATCACCCTATAAAATATGCGACAATCATCACAATAAGCCGCCACAACGGCATCCGACACTGAATTTGTGTGACAAGCACTGCAAAAAATAGCCATTCCATGTAGACAACCTCAACGATCAACACAATAATTGGTATAACATCTTGCGTTATGCGAGACATAATGACTAACTCGTGTTCACGCCCTGTCAGTTCATGTATGGATCACTGCCGCACTATTTGAACCGGAGTAAGCTATGACTGCGTTTTTAACTGAAGATTTTTTACTGGATACCGATTTTTCCCGGCAGCTGTATCACGATTTTGCTGCAGAACAGCCGATTTTTGACTTCCATTGCCATTTGCCACCGCAATTGATCGCCGAAAATTATCAGTTTAAAAACCTGTATGACATCTGGCTGAAAGGCGATCACTATAAATGGCGAGCTATGCGCTCGAACGGTGCTGATGAGAAATTCTGCACCGGTGATGCAGATGATTACGCTAAATTTCAAGCCTATGCCGCTACCGTGCCGCACACCATTGGTAACCCGCTGTATCACTGGACCCACCTCGAACTGCGTCGCCCGTTTGGTTTAACCAACGTGCAACTTTCACCCGCGACTGAAAAACAGGTGTGGGACTTCTGCAATGAGAAACTGGCACAACCGGAATTTTCAGCGCGCGGCATCATGCAGCAGATGAACGTGAAAATGGTCGCCACCACCGATGACCCTGTCGATGATTTGTCGCATCACGCTAAAATTGCCGCCGATAAAGACTTCAATGTCGTTGTAACACCAAGCTGGCGCCCAGATAAAGCCTTCAATATTGAAGCGCCAACCTTTGCTGATTACATCACGGCGTTAGAAGCTGCCGCAGATGTGGCCATTGATTCATTTGCAGATTTAACACAGGCGCTGACACTGCGTTTGGATCATTTTGCACAACACGGCTGCAAAATCGCGGACCACGCATTAGATGTGGTGCTGTTCGGTGAAGCCTCTGATGCTGAATTGACGGCTATGTTGCAAGCACGCCGCCAAGGGCAAATTCTATCACCAGACCAGATCGCAGCGTTCAAAACCGCCGTGCTGTTATTCCTCGCTGCCGAATACAAACAACGTGGCTGGGTGCAGCAATATCACATCGGTGCACTGCGTAATAACAACAGCCGTCGCTTGCAGGAACTGGGGCCGGATACCGGCTTTGACTCGATCAATGATGGGCTGGTTGCTGCGCCATTATCACGTCTGCTCGACGCGCAAGATCGCAATAATCAGTTACCAAAAACCATTTTGTATTGCCTGAACCCACGCGATAACGAGGTGTTGGCAACCATGCTCGGCAATTTCCAAGGCGATGGTATTCCAGGCAAGATGCAATTCGGCTCCGGCTGGTGGTTTAACGATCAGAAAGATGGCATGGAACGCCAGATGATCCAGCTGGCACAACTCGGTTTGCTGAGCCGTTTTGTGGGCATGCTGACCGACAGCCGCAGCTTCCTCTCTTACACCCGTCACGAATATTTCCGCCGCGTATTGTGCCGCCGGCTCGGTCGTTGGGTTGCCGATGGCGAAGCACCTGCCGACATTAAGCTACTCGGCGAGATGGTGCGGAACATCTGCTTTAACAATGCGAAAAACTACTTCGGCATTGCGCTGAAATAATCGTACTCAACAGATAACGGCGTGGGGGCAAGGCCCCCGCGTTGAGGAGACACAAATGCACGCTTTAAACCGCCAGCAATTTCCCGGCAACGTATATCCGGAAAAGATCATTCAATTCGGCGAAGGGAATTTTCTGCGCGCCTTTGTCGACTGGCAGATCGATCTGCTGAATGAACACACTGATCTGAATGCTGGCATTACCATCATTCGCCCGATTGATACCGCGTTTCCACCCAGCTTGAGCACGCAAGACGGCCTCTATACTACCGTCATCCGTGGCCTGAACGAAGCCGGTGAAGCGGTGCGCCATACCCGACTCATTCGTTCGGTTAATCGTGAATTGAACTGCTACCAGCAGTTTGATGAGGTGTTGGCGCTGGCGCGTAACCCCGACATTCGTTTTGTGTTTTCAAACACCACCGAAGCGGGCATCACTTATGTCGCTGATGACAAGTTAACTGATGCCCCACCGAGCAGCTTTCCCGCCAAACTGACGCGTTTACTGTTTGAACGTTTCCAACATTTTAACGGTGCCGCCGACAAAGGCTGGATCATTCTGCCGTGTGAGCTGATTGACTATAACGGCGATGCACTGCGTGAATTGGTACAACGTTATGCGGTCGAGTGGAAATTGCCGCTGGCATTCAGTAACTGGTTGGGTCAACACAACACCTTCTGCTCGACACTGGTCGATCGCATCGTCACCGGTTTCCCCCGCGATGAACACGCGGCGTTGCAAGAAGAGTTCGGTTATCAAGATCAGTTCGTGGATACCGCGGAATACTTCTATCTGTTTGTCATTCAAGGCCCGCAGTGGTTGAGTGAAGCGCTGTGTCTTGATCAATTGCCTGCCGACAAACAGATGAACATTCGTATCGTGAATGACATTAAACCGTATAAAGAGCGCAAAGTGGCCATTTTGAATGGCGCGCATACGGCGTTAGTGCCAGTGGCGTTCTTAGCCGGTATCGACACCGTCGGCGAAACCCTGCAAGACGCGCAATTAAGCCAATTTGTCGAAAAAGCGATTTTCGACGAAATAGTACCGACGCTGGATCTGCCACGCGATGAGCTGGAGTCGTTCTCGCGTGATGTGTTAGCGCGTTTCCGCAATCCGTTTATCAAACATCAGTTACTGTCGATTGCCCTAAATGGCATGACCAAATACAAAACCCGTATTCTGCCACAACTGCTGACCTATCAAGATCGCACCGGCCGTCTGCCGGTGCGTCTGACCTTTGCACTGGCCGCCCTACTGGCCTTTTATCAAGGCAAACGTGGCGACGAAAGCTACCCATTGCAAGACGATGCGCACTGGCTGGAACACTTTGCTGCGCTGTGGCCGGCGGTTGACGCTGGCACCATCACGCTGGCCGATCTGGTGAACCAAACACTGAGTTTAGAAAGTCACTGGGGCGAAGATCTGACCCGCGTGAAAGGGCTGGTAGAAGCCGTTTGCCTGCATCTGATGCGGATCCGTTCACAAGGCATGCGCGCCGCGCTGACCGTTTGTAGCTGAGGTTGCACCATGCAAGACGTTATAAAAATACATGCCACCGATAATGTCGCTGTGGCCTTGGCTGACCTAACCGAAGGTCAGCGTATTGACATTGATGGCGTGACGATCACCCTGCGCGGTTTTATTGCGCGCGGGCATAAACTGGCGCTGCGTGATTTACCCGCGAACGCGCAAGTGATCAAATATGGCCTGCCGATTGGGCATGCCCGTACCGATATTGCGGTGGGTGAACATGTTCATCACCACAACATCGCCACTAATTTGAACGATCTGGATGAATATCAATATCAGCCTGATTTTATCGCTTTACCACCACAACCCGCCGATCGCGAAGTGCAGATCTATCGCCGTAAAAATGGCGAAGTGGGTATTCGTAATGAGTTATGGATCTTACCGACCGTTGGTTGTGTGAATGCGCTGGCTAAACAGATGCAGCAACAACTGCAACGTGAATGTGACTTGTCAGCTATCGACGGTATTCATCTTTTCAGCCATCAATATGGCTGCTCCCAGCTAGGCCAAGACCACCAGAACACCCGCACCATACTGCAAAATATGGTCCGTCACCCCAATGCCGGCGGGGTTCTGGTGGTTGGCTTAGGTTGCGAAAACAACCAAATTGCCGCTTTCAAAGAGACCTTATGTGACTTTGATGCCGAACGCGTGCGCTTCATGGTTTGCCAACAACATGATGATGAAGTCAGCACGGGTGTCGAACTGTTGCAAGAGTTGCTGGCAGTGATGCAGCAAGATACCCGCACGCCGGGTTTGATCAGCGAGCTGAAATTCGGACTGGAATGTGGCGGTTCGGATGGTTTTTCCGGCATTACCGCCAACCCATTGTTGGGGCAGTTTTCGGATTACGTGATCCAACATGGTGGCACCAGCGTGCTGACCGAAGTGCCGGAGATGTTTGGTGCGGAACGTATTTTGATGTCACGCTGCCACGATGAAACCACCTTTGGCAAAACCGTGTCGATGGTGAATGATTTCAAACAATATTTCATCGATCACAATCAACCGATCTATGAAAATCCGTCCCCCGGTAACAAAGCGGGCGGCATTTCCACACTGGAAGAGAAATCGCTCGGTTGCACACAAAAAGCCGGACAAAGCCAGGTGATGGATGTGCTGAAATATGGTGATCGGTTAACTCGCCACGGCTTTAATTTGCTCAGCGCGCCAGGCAATGATGCCGTGGCCACCAGCGCACTGGCCGCCGCCGGTTGTCACATGGTATTGTTCAGCACAGGGCGGGGTACGCCCTACGGCGGATTCGTTCCGACTGTGAAATTAGCCACCAACAGCGATTTAGCCAAACGTAAACCGCATTGGATTGACTTTAACGCAGGTCGATTGCTGGAAGACCAAACCATGGCGCAACTGCTCAATCAGTTTATTGATTTGATTGTTGATGTCGCCAATGGCAAAGCCACCTGTAATGAGAAGAACGATTTCCGGGAACTGGCGATCTTCAAAAGTGGCGTAACCTTGTGACCTCACACCTACATGCTTTAGCGGTTTTATTTGCTGCCAACCCACTGGCTCAGTCAGTGGGTTTACTGGCGTTTGTCATTGGTATCTCGGCGTTTGTGCAACGCAGCGATCAACGTCTGCGCACCTTTCTGACTTTGTATTGTGTCGTCATTGGCGCGCATTTCTTCCTGCTGGGTGCACATACTGCGGCTTATGCTGCTTGGCTTAGTGGCTTTCGCAGTTTTGTCTCAACCCGCACCCGCCATGTGGCGGTGATGTGTTTTTTCCTGCTGATCGTGTGGGTGTTGGGTGTACCGAATATTACCCAGCCCATTCAATGGCTAACGCTGATCGGCACCACACTCGGCACCTGGGCGCTGTATCGTGAGCAGGGCATTCGTATGCGCCTGATCATGTTGATGGGCACCGTGTGTTGGGTGACGCATAATTTTGTGATTGGTTCGATCGGTGGTGCGCTGATTGAGGGCAGTTTTTTGTTTGTGAACAGCCACACCGTCTTCCGTTTATGGCGACTACGCCCTGCTCACATAACCAACTAATGAAACTTAAATAGTCTGGGCCATTTTGCGGCTCCCGCTTAAAATCATTGCGATATACACGGGAGTCGAAGAATGAAAACACCAAAAATTCTAGTCAGTGCCTGTTTGCTGGGTTGCCCAGTGCGTTATGACGGTCAGAGCAAACCGGTTGATCACACCTTATTACAGCGCTGGCAAGCCAATGGCTGGTTGGTGCCATTTTGCCCGGAACAAGCTGGCGGTTTATCCACGCCGCGTCCGGCAGCTGAAATCCAGACCGATGGCCGCGTCATGACCGGTTGTAACCGCGATGTGACTACCGCCTTCGTGCGCGGCGCCGAACAGGCACTCTCGTTGTGCCAGCAGCAACAAATCAAATACGCCATCTTAAAAGAGAGCAGCCCATCGTGCGGCAGCAGCAATATCTATAACGGCCAGTTCAGCGGCCAGAAAATTGCTGGTGAAGGTGTGACTACCCGCCTGTTGCGCCAACACGACATTCAGGTGTTCTCGGAACACAATCTGGATGCACTGTTTGCACAACTCAGTTAACACCATTCAGTTAACACCGATCTTTAACGCTTTTCTGCCAACAGCTGATCTTTGTGCTGCCAGACGCCGGTCAGCCATTGCTGGAAACCACGTTTAAACGGTTTGTCTTTGATGTAATCGCCGCGCTGCACTTCTGTCACTGGGATCTCTTCAATCCAGACTTGCACGCGCGTCAGGCGGCCACTGAGCATATCGTGGAACGGGCGACCGGTGTTTTCCGGGTAAGCCAGCGTCACATTCACAATCTTCTCAAATTGCTCGCCCAGCACATTCATCGCCATCGCTAAACCCGCTGGTTTCGGTATCAGCAAATGCGCATAGGGTGATTTGGTTTCGGCTTTCTTTTCCGGTGTAAAACGACTGCCTTCAACAAAATTAATCACCGTCGTTGGAATGGTACGGAACTTGGCACACGCCTCGCGCGCCGTGGTCACGTCTTTGCCACGCAACTCCGGGTTTTTCAGCAATTGCTGACGGCTGTAACGGCGCATAAACGGCATATCTAAGCCCCAGCACGCCAGCCCGACAAACGGCACATACAACAGATCGTGTTTTAAGAAAAACTTCGGTGTGGGCAAACGATTACGGAAAATATCGCCTAACAACACAATATCGGCCCAGCTTTGATGATTACAGATCACCATATGCCAGCCTTTCTTATTCAGATTGGTGGTGTCGTGAACTTCCCATTCCACTTTATTCACCAGTCGCAACATCAGCGCATTACCACACAACCAGCCGTACATGATGAAGTTACAACCACGGGTCAGATAATGATTGAACACCGCAATTGGGATCAATAATTTCAGCAAAGCCTGAATACCGATCAGGAATGACACCAGCGCCGTATTCAGGATCACAAACGCAATACTGAATGGTAATAAGATAAAACCGGGAAGAAATGACAGCATAATTAATTCTGAATAATGAGGGTTTAACACCACTGACCGCTCATAGTCAGCACGAAGGCGCGCATTATCGCCGCAAGATCGGTGCAGGTGAAGCAAAAAACAACGACATATTCATTTGAAGCGACGCTATGAATTCGCTGAAATTGTTGTAAGAATGAACAACTCAATCTGTATGGGATAATAATTTATGGAAACCAGTGTTTTTAAAAGAACTAATTTTATCGGTGCACAACAAATCAGTCCGTCGTTATATAACCTGACCATTGGCCTGACTTTATGCTGGGGCTTTTTTGTTAACTGGTTGATGATGATGACCGTTCCGGTGGAAAGTCTGTATGCCATCGACCATCGTCTGTTTTTTATCGGTTATTTTATCTGCTGTATGGCCGGCAGTTTTATTCTGAATCGCTCTGAAAATCCGTTGATCAGCTTCTTTGGTTACAACCTAATTGTGGTGCCGTTTGGTCTGGTACTGAATGTCGTGGTCAGCCAATTTGACAGCGCTCTGGTGTTGGAAGCCATGCGTGTGACTGGTGAAATCACCTTTGTCATGATGCTGCTAGGCAGTATGTATCCGGCGTTCTTTCAGGGCATCGGTCGCGCACTGTTTTTCGCCTTGCTGATCACTTTGGTTGTGCAGTTGGCGGAAGTGTTCATCTTCCACAAATCACACCCACTAACGGACTGGGCCGTCGCGCTGATTTTCAGTGGTTATATCGGTTACGACTGGGCGCGCGCCAATGCGATCCCGAAAACGCTAGATAACGCCATCGACAGCGCCGCGGCGTTGTATCTCGATATCATTAACCTGTTCCTGCGCGTTCTGCGTATTCTCAGCCGTCGCTGATCTTTCCTGCCTTTTCCCACAGGCTCCTATACTTACAGGAGCCTGTGACCGCTATTTTTGCGGCAGCCTTATTATTTTTCGGAGTCTAGCGTGCAACAGCGTATTCAAGCCGTTCTGAGTGAACTGAACCGAGTAATTTTGGGCAAGGAAGAGGAGATCCAGCTGGCGGTTTGTTGCTTGCTGGCGAAAGGCCATCTGCTGATTGAAGATCTACCGGGTATGGGCAAAACCACGCTCGCGCACGCACTGGCCACTGTGATGGGGTTGCAGTATCAACGAGTACAATTCACCTCGGATATGCTGCCTGCCGACTTGCTCGGTGTCTCCGTGTTTGAGCAGCAAAAAGAGTTTGTTTTTCACCCAGGTCCAGTGTTTACGCAAGTGCTGCTGGCTGATGAAATCAACCGCGGTAGCCCTCGCACACAAAGCGCCCTGCTGGAAGCGATGGCCGAACGCCAGGTCAGCTTAGATGGTGAAACCCGCGCCTTACCCGAGCCATTTTTCGTCATCGCCACGCAAAATCCGCAAGATCAAGCCGGCACTTACCCATTGCCAGAGTCGCAACTTGACCGCTTTCTGATGCGCATTGAATTGGGTTATCCAGATAAAATCACCGAAAAACGGATGTTGCTGCAAAATGGCACCATCAACGTCACACCACTGCTGGATGCGCAACAATTACAACTGATGCAACGACAAACTGAACAGGTAAAAGTCGCTGATGCCGCTTTGGATTATTTGCTCAGTCTGGTACAAGAAAGCCGCACCGCCGGTATTACGCCACACGCGCTTTCGCCACGTGCCAGTAAAGCCCTGCTCAGTGCCGCCCGTGTCTGGGCCTATATGGCCGGACGCGATTATCTTCTGCCCGATGATATTCAGGCGATTTTCGCCCCTGTCGCTGAACATCGTTTACGCAGCGGTTATAACGGCGCGATTGGTGGCCGTAGCAGCCTGAGTCGTGCCTTATTAGAACGTGTGGACCCGGTGCGATGAAACCGTGGCCGTCGCTGCGTCAGGCTTGGCAACAACGCATGACTGCGTGGTTAGACCGTCGCATTCCACCCGCCAGCCAATATCGCTTAAATCGCCATAATCTGTTTATCTTCCCCAGTCATACCGGCTGGGTTTATCTGGGCCTGACGGTGGCGATTTTCCTGCTCGGTTCCAATTATGAAAACAATCTGGTGTTGGCACTGGCCTATCTGCTGTTCAGCCTGTTTGTGATCTCGATGCATTACTGCCATTACAACCTCAGTGGGTTAACGGTAGAAGCGCTGACGGCACCGACCGGTTATGCCGGGCAATCGTTACGTTTTCTGCTGCAACTACAAACTGAACATCCGCGTTATGATCTGCAACTCAGTGCCATTGATGGCTTAGGTGAACATCTGCCAACACTGGAAAATCGTGCGCAACTCGGCGTAACCTTTATTGCTGCACGCCGCGGCTGGTTGCAACCAGGGCGATTACGCATCGCCAGCCAATGGCCGCTCGGTTTGCTGGAATGCTGGACACAACTCGACCTGCAACAAACCGGACTGGCTTATCCGCGCCCGTTATTGTGTGAACTGCAGTTGCAGGCCGGAAATACGCCACAGGTAGAACCCAACGCACTGGCATCAACCAGTCAAGCCATCGGCATGGATGAAATGCAGGGTGTGCGCCCGTATCGCAGCGGCGAATCATTAAGCCAGATCGCCTGGAAGCAGGTCGCGCAAGGACGTGGTTTGGTCAGCAAAGAGTTTATGACGCCGATCCCGCAACTCTGCTGGCTGGAGCTACAAAAAACCCCGGGGCTTGATTTGGAAGAGCGCCTGTCGAAGCTGTGTTATCAGCTGCAAAGACTGGAGCAACAAGGTGCGCATTACGGCTTATTGCTGGGCAGTCAAAGCATTGCACCCGGCGAAGGTGCGCTGCATCAAACTCACTGTCTAACCGCGTTGGCGCTGTATGAAAACCACTGAGCATCTCTCGGTCACACTCGGCCAACAGACATTGAACTGGCTTAGTTTGAGTTATCTGCTGATGGTGTTACCGCTGTATGGTGAATTGCACCCCGCCATTTATGCTTGTGCGCTGTTCACTATCGGCTGGCGTTACGCAATAGCGCGTGGGCAGTTAAAGCCGCCATCACTGTGGCTGAAAAACGCTCTGGCTTTGTTAGGCATGGGTTTTATCGCCTACCTCTGGCGTAGCAGTGGCTTTCTGCCCGCGATGTTTAATTTGCTGGTGTTGGGCTGTACACTGAAATTTCTCGAATTTTCCAGTCGCCGTCACCTCAGCCTGCATGTGTTATCGCTCTATTTTCTGGTGGCGCTGGCGCTGATCTATCAGCAGGGGCTGGCGTTTACCATCTACCTGCTGCTAGTGGCTGGCATTAACACCATAGCTCTGCTGTCGATTTATCAGACCAACAACTACAAGGCACAATGGCGACTGGGGTTACGTCTGCTACTGCAAAGTCTGCCTTTGATGGCGGTGCTGTTTTTACTGATCCCGCATTTAGGGCCGATGTGGCGCATACCTGATCTCAAAAGTGCCACGACCGGTCTTAATGAAGAGGTGACGCCGGGCGATATCGCGCAACTTTCCCGCTCCAGCGCACTGGCATTTCGTGCCAGCTTTGACGGGCCCTTACCGCCGGAAAATCAACGTTACTGGCGGGCACTGGTGCATGAAGAATTTGATGGCAAAACCTGGCGGGTGGCACCCTCTTTACGCCAATGGTATCAACAACAAGCCAACCCGTTTACGGCTGCCACACCATTACGGCAACTCATCCGCTGGCAAGGGCCGGCCAGCACTTATCGCTTAATAGTGGAGCCCAGCAATCAACATTGGTTATACAGCCTCGATCTGTCGCGACCAGAGAATGACGAAGCGCTACTCACTCCCGTGATGAGCCTCTATTCACCGAAATTGTTACAGCAGAAAAAACAGATCCCATTAAGTTATTTCCCGCAAACCACACTGCAAACGCAGTTAGCCGGTTATCAGCGGCAACTTAACTTGCAATTACCGCAGGGAAACCCGCAAGTGCGTACTCTCGCCGCTGAATTACGCCTGAATAATTTTGATGATCGGCAATTGGCACAAGCGGCGATGCGCTATTTTGCCAGCCATGGCTTTAGCTACACGTTAGAGCCACCACCACTGCAAGGCAGCGATCAGATCGATGATTTTATGTTTGGCTCCCGGCGTGGTTTTTGTGCTCATTTCGCCAGCAGTTTTACTTTCCTGATGCGTGCAGCCGGCATTCCAGCGCGGATGGTAACAGGCTATTTAGGCGGGGAATATCATACCGAGGGCAACTATCTCAGCCTGTATCAGTTTGATGCCCATGCCTGGTCGGAAGTCTGGATCGATAATCGCTGGCAGCGCTTTGACCCCACACTAATGGTGGCATCCGATCGCGTCAGCCGCAGCATCGACGACATCCTGCCGGCGGCAGAAACCCGCCTGCGCGATCCATTTAGTCTGACCAGTTACCGCAATCTGCTATTTTTTGCCCAACTCCATCAATATCTGGCCGCTATCGACTATCGCTGGACATCGTGGGTGCTGAATTACAACAACCAGTCGCAGGAACAACTGCTACGCGAGCTGTTTGGTCATCACATCTGGGGGCGTCTGTTCGCGATGCTCGGCGGGTTGTTTTTGGTGATCGGGGTAGCACTGGGCATCCATTGGCTGGCACGGCAGCGGGTCAAACAAGACCCGTTGGTACAGGCCTATTTACAAGCATGCCGACGCTTAGCGCATCGGGGGTTCATTCGCCAAAATGGTGAAACACCACAAGCATTTGTGCAGCAGTTGCAGGCTGCCAATCATCCGGCTGCGCCAATCATGCAGCAACTGACCGGACATTATTTGGCGGCACGCTATGCGCAAGCCGATAACAAACAGGCGATACGGCAAATCAAAATATTGACCCGCCAGTTATGATTATTGTTGATGATAACAACGCTGCAGTTCACTGAAAGCATAATAAAAACTACCAGCTTTTATGGGCTGACAATCGGTCTTAAAACGCGTTTCCCGCTCGTTATACAACATCTTCACCAAATAGTGCTGGTGAGCATCCCGATAGACATCCCACTGAATATTGGCTGCCATCGGCACGATAGTTTCACCCCGCCACGGATTGTTGTCATAACGATAAGGCTGCTCAGCGGTAACCGCTTGATTGCTACCAGGCAGCTGTAATAAAGTGACGAACGGGATCACCACTTCGGCATGGCTGAAGCGTAGTTTTGTCGCCAAAAGCGAAACATTTCCCTGCAACTGTTTTATGCTGTTAAAGAAATCATCCACCAGCACTTGTGCCATCCGATAGGTAATATCCTGCCCCTGAAAGGCCGGGCCTTTTTGATAAAAGTCTTCTGCATCATTGAGATAAGCAAACCATTCCGCCGCCTCTGCCGGCATAAACGAGCTGAACTGCCACTGACCTTCATATTGCATACCGGGCGCAATCGCATACAAGTCATACAGCATTTGCGCGGCAGCTAACGGCGTCGGTAACTCGCCGGTTCCCAACTGATCGACAAATGGCTTCGTGTAAATACGTTCTAACACTTGCCGGGCCATTTGCTGACTTTGTGCCTGCACTTTGATTGCAGCCAGCGTTGCTTTAAGCTGGGCGTCTTTTTTCAGATAGTTACGATAAGGTTTACTACTGTCGCTTTTATGAAAATAGAGCTGAACCGGATTGGCCTGTACGGGCAGCAATAAGGGCGTTAATGCGGGCTGCGTCTGCTTGAGACCGAGCACAAAGTTTTCCGCGCTATCGACCGCCCGCCCCTTGCCAGAGCTTTGCACACTGATTTTCCGACCCTGAGCGATGGCTTGTTGAAATAACGACTGATCACGTAAAACGAGCCGGCCTGCCAGCTGTTGATGCTCTTCGCGTCCTAATTGCGTCAATTGACCATAACCTAATGCCTGATTGGCTTTGATCATCGCCTCCAATTGCGGCCCCAGCGTTTTACCCAGCACCGTTAACGCACCACTTTTTTGTGCCTGCTGCCAGAGCTGGTAACTCAGTAAATCACTTTTACCCCCCGTCATCGTGCGCGCACCATGACGCGCTAATAGCTCGGTAAACACCAACTGATAACCGGTAGGTATCGGCTGATAATCTGCTATCTGTTGCTGGGGTTGATAAGGAGTCTTGGAACTTAAATACGGCGGAAAAGCTGCTGAGGCAAAAACGGAGAAAGGTAACCAACTCAAACCAAGCAATACACTATACAACCGGGAAAAACGTTGCATTACCTACTCCCCGTCGATCGGTCAGATCATACTCATGATTTTTTCACGGAAGATGAAAAACACGGCACCCAGCATACAAAACGCAGCCCACAGGTAATCGAGTTTAACGGCTTCTTTCAGATAAAATACCGAAAATGGCACAAACACTGCCAGCGCGATCACTTCCTGCATAATTTTCAGCTGCCCCACACTCAGTGCGGAGTGACCAATCCGGTTAGCTGGCACTTGCAGCAGATATTCAAACAGCGCAATGCCCCAACTCACCATGGCAGCGATGATCCACGGCTTACTGCTCATATCTTTGAGATGACCGTACCAGGCGAAAGTCATAAATACGTTACTGCACATCAGTAACAGCATACTGGTTAAAATGGGATTCACGTCACACTCCGGTAGTTACAACGGCGCATTTATAACGCCAGCCAACGGAAAAAGGAAGTGATTTAAAAATAGACGGCATCACCGATATTCAGCACGATTAACTATAGTTAATCGAATCAGCAGTTAATATATGTGTGTATTGCCGCCGTAGTGTAATCTGTATCTATTAACCTCATATTTCGGTATCAAACCCTCTGGATAGGGAAACATAGTGTTCAACATAAGCCGTTATCAACGTTGGGTGAGCAAATTATATACAGGCATCGGGCTTGCCAGTCCGAGTGCTTTTTTGCGTATACTCATGCTCGTTTGTACGGCGATAGTTATCACAGGGCACGCGCATGCCGCCGACATTGTCGACCTGCAGTTGCGCTGGCATCACCAGTTCCAGTTTGCGGGCTACTATGCTGCTGTCGAGAAAGGATTCTATAAAGAAGAAGGTCTGGATGTGCGCATCCACGCCGGCGACCCAACACATCAACCGGTGCCTGAAGTGCTGGCTGGTCACGCCCAATATGCGGAAGGCAACAGTGAAGTTTTGTATCAGCGTCTGTTAGGCAAACCGCTCGTGGCGCTGGCTGCGATATTCCAACATTCACCTTCCGTATTATTGACGCGTCGAGATTCGGGTATTGAGTCCGTGCACGACCTGATGGGCAAAAATGTCATGCTGATGAACATGACGGAAGATGCCGATTTTCTGAGCATGTTCATGAGTGAAGGTGTTACACCCTCGCAAGTCAACATTAGACCCAGCAGCTACAATATCAACGACCTGATCTCCGGCAAGGTCGATGCTTTTAATTCCTACATCACGAATGAGCCTTATTTCCTCAAACAACATCATATCGCCTACAACATCATTGATCCGTCCACTTATCGTATCGATTTCTACAGCGACATTTTGTTCACCTCGGAAACAGAACTGCGTGATCATCCAAAACGCGTCGAAGCAATGCGGCGTGCCACGCTCAAAGGCTGGCGCTACGCCATGGATCACCCGGACGAAATCATCACGCTGCTGCTTGATAAATACCAAGTTGAGAAAACCAGAGCGCACCTAGAATTTGAAGCCGCTGAAATGCGCAAGCTGATCTTTCCCGACTTAATCGAAATTGGCCACATGAACCCCGGACGTTGGCAGCACATGGCGGACACTTTCGTCAAAGCTGGGTTGATCAAACCGGGCTACCAATTGGATGGCTTCATTTACGACCCCAGCCCCAAACATGCTCTCGAATGGGTACTTCCCCTCTTAAACGTTGCCTTAATTCTATTAACGATTGTCTCTGCAGTTACCTATTATCTGCAACGCCTGAATCGCCGTCTGACCAAAACACAAAGTATTCTCAGTGAGAGCGAAGAGCGCCTGCGATTGGCGCTGGGAGCTGCGAATCAGGGTTGGTTTGACATCAACATTCAGACCGGGGCCGTCTCTGTCAGCCCTGAATATGCCAAAATACTGGGTTATGAGCCTGATGAATTTACCAGCGACTTACAAGTTTGGGAAACGGGGATTCATCCCGAAGATCGCCCGCTCGTGATGGAAACTTACCGCAAATGCTTGGCCAATGGCGAGCCAATAGCTATGGAATATCGTCGACAAAAAAAAGACGGTGACTGGGTCTGGATCCGCTCCATCGGCAAATTTACCGCCTGGACACCAGAACACCAGCCGCTCAGAATGAGTGGTATTCACACCGACATTACCGCGCAAAAAGTAGTCGAATTTGAACTGGTGCGCCAGGCACACATCGACTACCTCACCGGCTTTAATAACCGCGGCCATTTTATGCAGCAAGCGGAACTCGAACTAAAGCGGGTAATTCGCTACGGTGGTACGTTGTCTATCTTCATGCTGGATGTGGATCACTTTAAAAAGATCAATGATACCTATGGACACAAAGTTGGCGATCTGGTGCTGCAGAAACTGGCAGCGGTATGCCGAGACACGTTGCGTATGGTCGATATTGTTGGGCGCGTGGGCGGAGAGGAATTCGCTATTCTGTTACCAGAAACCAGCGAACAAGAGGCCATCTTAGTGGCCGAACGTTTGCGGCAAGCCATTGCTAACGCGAAAATACCCTTAGGCCATGGGTTACCGCTGAGCATCACCGTCTCGATTGGTATCACCTCACTGATGTCAAAAGACGATAATATCGATGTTTTGCTCAGTGTCGCCGACAAAGCGCTTTATGCAGCCAAACATGCCGGCCGCAATCGGGTTTCTGCCACCGCAGGTGCCACAATCAAAACTGAGGCTGACTTCTCGCCAGCGCAGTCGTAACTGCATCGGCGCGTTACGATAATAAATGATCGATGATTTTCTGGATCAACCTTGTTAACTTCCGGTTTTTGCAACCAGCACCGTAAACTCAAAACCGCTGTGTTTTCAGGCGCTGAAACAGCCGATCCATGGCGCGATAACCTAAAGCCTCCGCCAGATGTTGGCGCTGAATTTGCGGCTCATCGGCAATGTCCGCGATGGTGCGTGAGACCTTCAACAATTTATGCCACGCCCGTAGCGACAAACCCAGCTTATGAATGGCATTTTCCAGAAACTGGGCATCGTCATTCAGTAACGCACAATCGCGTTCAATCTCTTTACTGGTCAGCATGGCATTCAGTTTGCCGCTGCGGGCTAATTGCCGCTCGCGGGTGGCGATCACGCGCGCTTTAATATCCGCACTGCTTTCGCCACGCTCCGCTTTTTGACTTAAACTGCCTTTCGGTAACAAGGGAATTTCCACGGTCAGATCAAAACGATCGAGAAATGGGCCAGAGAGCTTACTCAAATAACGCAACACCTGATCGGGGCTAGCACGCTGCTGGTCATCGAGATGCCCGCAGGGGCTGGGGTTCATGGCGGCAATCAGCTGAAAACGGGAGGGGAATTCCATCTGCCGCGCGGCGCGGGATATGGTAATCATGCCCGTTTCCAGTGGCTCACGCAGCGCATCGAGCGTGCGCTTTTCAAACTGTGTCAGCTCGTCTAAAAACAAAATGCCATTGTGCGCTAAGGAAATTTCGCCAGGTCGCGGTTTACTGCCACCACCCACCAACGCCACCGAAGAGGCACTGTGATGGGGAGATCGATAGGGCCGTAACCGCCAGTTGACCTTGCCGGGGTTGAGCCCGCCGATGGAGTGTAACGCGGCGGTTTGTTGCGCTTCTTCATCACTCATCTCCGGCAAAATGCCTGCTAACCGGCTGGCTAACATGCTTTTTCCTGTGCCTGGGGGGCCGAGCAATAACAAATGATGTTGCCCACTGGCGGCAATTTCTAACGCCCGTTTGCCAGTCTGCTGACCGATAACATCTTGTAAATCAAGCACCGGAAGTAAGTCGGGTAACACGTCGCCACTTTCGGCCAGTGGTAACGCCTGCTGCCCCGTTAACCAGCCACACACTTGCAGTAAACTGTCGCAGACATACGCCCGTTGCTGCAAGATCAAACTGGCTTCAGCGCCATTGGCCTTAGGCACGACTAACGTGCGCCCTGCTTGCCCTGCCGCCAACACAGCGGGTAACACACCTAATACCGAGCGTACCGCACCCGTGAGGGCCAGCTCACCGAGAAATTCATAGTCGGCCAGTAAATGATCAGGGATTTGCTCGGATGCGGCGAGAATGCCGAGCGCAATCGCCAAGTCAAACCGTCCACCTTCCTTGGGTAAATCAGCCGGTGCTAAGTTGACAGTAATGCGTTTGGCGGGGAACTCAAAGTTGCCGTTAATCAACGCACTGCGTACCCGATCACGCGATTCTTTGACTGAAGCTTCTGGCAAGCCGACGATATTAAACGCAGGTAAACCGTTACTGAGATGAACTTCAACAGAGACTAACGGTGCATCAACGCCAAGGCTGGCGCGGCTGTAGACAACGGCAAGTGACATGCAAAACTCCAGAGGCGATTTTGCTCTGACACTAACCAACGGCTGCCATGAAAAACAGCCGTCAGATTTGGCGGGAAATGAATGCGGTTAAACCAGAATGATCTCGCAACCTTTAGCACGCAGCGCATCGAGTACTTTCGGGTCGGCATTCTTGCCAGTGATGATGTAATCCATCTGCTCGGCTTTGCTGAACAGCACGCCACCACGCTGACCAATTTTACTGCTATCGACCAGCGCCACCAGTTTACCGACATTCGCCAGCATCTTTTGTTCAGCCATGGCGGTCAGCATGTCGATTTTATACAGGCCGTCTTCGGTTAAACCTTTACCACTGGTGAACATCCAGTCACCGGTGTAGATACCGGAAAGTTCATCTTGGGCACCGAGCATAATCGATTGATCACGATGATATTGACCACCAATCACCAGTACGCGCTCATGTTGGTGCTCGATCAGATAACTCGCCAATGGGAAGTAGTTGGTGATGACCTGCACGTCCATGCCACACAGGTGTTGCCCCAACAAAAACGCCGTTGAACCGCAGTTGATGACGATGCTCTGCCCCGGCTGACACAGTTTGGCGGCAGCGATAGCGATGCGGCTTTTCTCATCGAAATTCACGCTCTGTTCGCTGTCCATCGGCGACCACTGACTTTTCGCGGCCGCGGTGGTTGCCTCCGCACCATTACGAACTTTGCGCAGTTTGCCGGATTCATTAAGCTTATTAATGTCGCGTCGGGCGGTGGCCGGCGAGATATCAAAGGCCTGGATCAATCCTGCGACCGTCATATACCGCTTCTGTTGCAGAAGCTCAATAATTGCATGATGTCGTTGTGATTCTGTCATTGCCTGCTCACTTAATGATTACTCATGACTACTTGGCTAATATTATACTCATAATGAGCATAAATTTCATCATGCAATGGCGCGATGCAGATCACGCCAACGACATGCCAGCTTCCCGACTCATATTTTCTAAACGCGATTTAGCAGTGCGCAGATTATCGACCCAATGTTCATCTTGCGCCCACATTTCCAACACCATCGGACCGTTGTAATTGATCTCGGCTAAGGTGCTAAAAATCGCCGGGAAATCGACCTGCCCTTCTCCGATCACCAAATCGCGGAACTGCCCTTTGCCGTGCTCGGTCACTTTCAGCGTGTCTTTCAAGTGCACTTGCACGATATGCTCACTGCTCAGTTTCAGCTCAGTGCAGGTGTCATAATTCCAGCCGGTGATGTTACCGACATCGGGATAGGCCATAAAATAGGGCGATGGAATGGCTTTTTTCAGCACTTCAAATTTGCTCAGTGAGTTGAGATAAGGGGTATCCATGATCTCAACACCGAGCATCACGCCGGCACGTTCAGCCATTTTTGTCGCGGCCTTCATACCGTCAATGAAACGCTGATGGGTGGCTGCAGTTTGCGGTTCATAATAGACATCGTAACCCGCCAGTTGAATGCAGCGAATGCCCAGCTTGTAAGCCAGATTGATCGCTTTTTCCATGATGCGATGCGCTTGCTCGCGCGTTGCAGGGTCTGCTGAACCAAACGGGAAACGGCGGTGCGCACTCAGACACATCGACTGCAACGGCAGTTCATAATGCTCACACAGGTGACGCAGCTGATAGATTTCGTCATCGGACCAATCTAGTCGTTGCAGACGTTCGTCCGATTCATCGACAGAAATTTCAATAAAATCAAAACCCAGTTCTTTCGCCATCTGGATTTTCGCTTCCCAGTTCAGGCTATTTGGCATCGCTTTTTCATACAGACCTAAGCGGAAAGGTTTTTCAAAGTTATGCATTATGCACCTCGGAGATGATCGCCAAAATATTGCTGCAAAATATCGAGAATGCCTTGGCCGTTATTGGTTTCTTGCGTGACTTGATTGGCGATGGTTTTGACGGCTTCTTCGGCATTCGCCATGGCCACGCCTAATCCGGCGGCTTCAATCATGGAGATGTCATTGTGGTTGTCGCCAATCGCAATCACGTCAGCGAGCGAGATATCGTGTTGCGCTAAAAACGCTTGGAGACGAGCGCCTTTGGTATTGCCCTTACGCGAGAAGTCGATGCGGTTATGCCACGACTGTTCACCGGTGAAATGAGCTTGGATCCAATCCAGTTTTGCGAAAGCGGTGATTTTTTCGATGTCGCCTTCGGCAACGAATTTCCAGATGTATTCGCTGTTGGCGATCTCGTCTTCAAAAGAGTCAACACGCACAATCTCTGGTCGTACCGCTTCTGGGCACTGGGCGGCCCAATGTTCTAACACCGACATGTAGGCAATAGGTTTTTGCGCTGACAGCGTCATACGGTTAGTGACATACACCACCAGATTCAATTCATGTTGCTGCGCCAACTGCAAAAAGTGTTGTGCGGTATCATGCAAAATTGCATTTTCTGCCAAAACAGAATTGGTTTGATAATCATAGATATAGGTGCCATTACAACTGATGATGGGCGTATCTAAACCCAACTCATAGTAGTAAGGTCGCGCGGCGGTGTGGTGACGACCGGTCACCAGCAACACCATGATTTTCGATTTTAATTGCTGGATCGCTTCCCGAACGGCGGGAACAATTTGATGATCGCTGGTTAGCGTCGTGCCATCCAAATCCAGCGCTAAAACACGATATGACAAGATGGCACTCCTTTGTTGTTTGAACGAATGGGTTATGCGATAAAAAGACGGCACAGCGATACGCAGTCAACCTCTTTGGGTGCGAACCAGAAACAGGCATCGCGTATCGCTGTGTGACGTCAATTACTCTCCCTTACAGGAAAGACTTGTAAGGCAATTCCGGTTCATCGATGAAGATGTCATCGAAGCCGCGTGGGTGTTGGTAGTACATTTTCGCCTGATCAGTTGGGTAGGTGTATTTACCGCCAACTTGCCAGAAGAACGGATGGAAGCCGTAGTCCAGACGGTCTTTCTTCATGTTCCACAACACTTCAATTTCACGCGGATCGTTTTGGAAATTCGCCCAAATATCGTGATGGAATGGGACAACCACTTTCGCTTTCAATGATTCACCGGCACGCAGGATGTCCGATGACGTCATCTTGTCGGTCACACCGCGTGGGTTTTCGCCGTAAGACAGCAGCGCCACGTCGATCTGGTTGTCGTTACCGTGTTTCGCGTAGTAGTTGGAGTAGTGAGAATCACCAGAGTGGTAGAGATTACCGCCTGAGGTTTTCACTAAGTAGTTCACCGCACGCTCATCCATGCTATCCAGAATGCCTTTATCATAAGAAGAGACACCTTTTGGCAACGTAACCAGCGCAGTACGGTCGAATGCGTCTAATACTTGAATGGTGATATCGCCGACTGGAATTTCGTCACCGACTTTCGCCACGATGCAGCGCTCTGCAGGCACCCCCCATTGGGTCCACAAATCCACACAGGCTTGCGGGCCAATGAATTTCACATGTTTACCGCAGTTTTGCAGCACCGCCGCGGCCACATTGATGTCGATATGGTCAGCGTGATCGTGGGTTGCCAGCACGGCGTCGATGTCTTTGATACCAAACGGATCAAGCACAAATGGTGACGTACGCAGGTTAGGTTGCAGATTACGCACACCGCCCATACGCATCATCTGATGCTGTTTGTTCATCAGCGGGTTGCCGTGAGTACGTTTACCAGTGCCGCACCAGAAATCGATCGAGATGTTGGTGTTACCCGCAGATTTCAACCAAATACCAGTACAACCGAGCCACCACATAGCAAAGGTATTCGGCGCTACGTTTTCCTGTGCGATCTCTTCGTTTAACCAAGTACCCCACTCTGGGAAGGTACTTAAGATCCAGGATTCGCGGGTGATTTCATCAATCTTGCTCATTGGGTAACTCCTGTTAATACAAAGATATTGGTTTGAGTGAGTTCGTTTGCAGTCACAGAACAATCAGTGATGATAGTCATTCTACGCACAAGCACTCACTCAATGATTACTTGTGAACGTGAAATGACTATATCAATGCTTTCGTGATTATCAATGATTATTTGTGTTTTTGTGTGATTCAGCTATCAGATTTCTTGACTTAATTATTTATCACAAAAATAACTCAATGATATGTAAAGGTTTGTTTTATTTTTGGACAAATCAACAGATCGGTATGACTCTAGTGAGCCCGTGATTGAAATAATCATCACGCGGTGATTAAGAAATAAAATGAACGAGAACCCGCTCACATAAAATCACAAAAAATCTTTTGATGATTCCTTGTGATTGATATGGTTATTGGGCGAACAGAAACAGGCGTGTGGTGATGAGGTTGAGTTGGTCATGATGTGCGACCAAAACCAAGAAGAGTTACCAATCCTATCAGCATGTGAATCCATCTACGGAGCATCATCATGGAAACCCTGTATAACATTTTTTATATTTTCTACAGTCAGGTAATGACCAAAGCGCCGCTGCTACTCGGTCTAGTTACCTGTATTGGCTATTTACTGTTGCGCCGTGATGGAACAACAGTCTTCAAAGGAACCGTGAAAACGATTGTTGGTTTCATGTTGGTTCAGGTGGGTTCAACAACGTTGGTAACTGGGTTTAAACCTGTCGTTGAAAAATTAGCTGAATATCATCACCTTGTCGGTTCGGTCATCGACCCTTACACCACGATGATGGCAACGATGCAAACCATGGGGGACAAATACTCATGGGTTGGTTATGCCGTATTACTCGCTTTGGCACTTAACATCTTATTAGTCGTTTTCCGCCGAATTACCGGTATCCGCACCATCATGCTGACCGGACACATTATGTTCCAACAAGCCGGTCTGGTCGCCGTGTTCTATCTGGTGTTGGGCGCATCCATGTGGGAAACCATCATCTACTCTGCGGTGATTATGGCGCTGTATTGGGGCATATCATCGAACATCATGTTCAAGCCAACACAGGCGGTGACAGGCGGTGCCGGCTTCTCGATTGGTCACCAACAACAGTTTGCTGCGTGGATCGCCACTAAAGTTGCGCCAAAACTGGGTAACAAAGACGACAGCGTGGATAACCTGAAACTGCCAAAATGGCTGCATATTTTCCATGACAGCATTACCGCCACAGCGATCGTCATGACCGTGTTCTTCGGCATCATTCTGCTGTCATTCGGTTTAGAAAATCTGCAAAAAATGGCTGGCCCAACCCACTGGACCATCTACATTCTGGAAACCGGTTTGAAATTCGCCGTTGCAGTGCAAGTGATTGTAGCTGGCGTGCGTATGTTCGTAGCCGAGCTGTCTGAAGCTTTCAAAGGGATTTCTGAACGCGTGATCCCAAATGCGGTATTAGCCATCGACTGCGCAGCTATCTATGCTTACTCACCTAACGCCATGGTATTCGGTTTCATGTGGGGTGCGATTGGTCAGTTCTTGGCGGTAATTGCACTGTTGCTGTTCAAAGCACCGATCATGATTATTCCTGGCTTCATTCCAATGTTCTTCTCTAACGCGACCATTGGTGTGTTTGCCAACCATTTCGGTGGCTGGAAGGCGGTCATGAAGGTCTGTTTTGTCATGGGTATCATCGAAGTGCTGGGTTCAGCATGGGCGATCCACCTGTTCTCAGCTCAAGGCACTGCATTTAATGGCTGGATGGGCATGGCAGACTGGGCTTTGGTGTTCCCACCAATCATGCAGGGCTTGTCATTCTCTTCTTACTTCTTCTTTGTGGTGCTGGCACTGGCGGGCGTTTACATGTTCTTCGCTTCACGCACCTTACGTGCTGAAGAAGATGCCGAAGCCGCAGCCGCCGCTCGTGTAGTTAACACACCAGCACCAGCAGCGGTTGTCACTCCGGTCGCTGATACTGCCGTTGCTACTGCCAACAACCGTGCGATTCGTATTCTGGCGGTGTGTGGTAATGGTCAGGGTTCATCGATGATGATGAAAATGAAGATTGGTAAATATCTGGAGCAAAAAGGCATTCCACACGTGATGGATTCCTGTGCCGTGTCTGATTACAAATCCAAGCTGCCATCGACCGACATCATCGTTTCTTCTAAACATCTGTCTGGCGAAATGGATCCAGGTGAAGGCAAGTTTGTACTCGGTGTGCAAAACATGCTGAACCCGAACTCTTTCGGTGACGAATTGCTCGGTCTTATCAAAAACAACTTTGCGCATTAATTCTTAATACTGTGGCCAGCCGCTGTTGCTGGCCCCTGAGGAGGCAAAATGAATTTCAAACAATCGCTGATCGACAATAACTCCATTCAGTTACAAGCATCCGCCGCTGATTGGCGCGAAGCGATTACGCTGGGCACCAACATGCTGATCAAATCCGGTGCCGTAAAACAGAGCTATCACGACGCGATCATCCGCAGTATTGAAGCTCATGGTCCTTACATTGTCATTGCGCCGAACTTCGCCATGCCACACGCGCGCCCAGAAGATGGCGTCAACCGCACTGCGTTTGCGTTAGTCACACTGGCCACCCCGATCTATTTTGAAGGTGAAAGCGAACCGGTTGACGTGTTAGTGACACTGGCTGGCAGCTCTTCTGATGAGCACATGCAAGGCTTGATGGAAGTGACGCAAGTGCTGGATGACCCAGAAAGCGACACCGGGATCAATCTGGATAAATTACGTCAATGCCGTAGCAAGGATGACGTGTTCCGCGTGATCGATGCAGCGTTATGTGCCAATGCCGCCTGAAAGAGTGATAACTAAATAAAAAGAAGGCAATAGGAGATTTCTGATGTTTCAAGAATTAAAACAAGCGGTTCTGGAAGCCAACCTATTACTCCCCGCCAACGGGTTAGTGACGCTGACGTGGGGTAATGTGTCGCAAGTGGATCGCAGCAAGAACGTCATGGCGATCAAACCTTCTGGTGTGAACTATGAAGACATGACCGCCGACGATATGGTGGTAGTGAGCTTAGACGATGGCCGCGTTATCGAAGGGCGTTTGAACCCATCGAGCGACACTGCCACACATCTGGTGCTGTACCGTGCCTTCTCTGGTATCGGTGGCATCGTGCACACCCACTCTCGCCACGGCACCATCTGGGCGCAAGCGGGTATGGACATTCCGGCGCTCGGCACCACGCATGCCGATTATTTCTACGGTGACATTCCCTGCACCCGCCCGCTGACAGAAACCGAGATCAGCACTGAATATGAGGTCAACACCGGCAAGGTGATTGTCGAGCTGTTCCAACAACGCGATCTCGATCCGGCGGCAGTGCCAGGGGCTTTGATCACCGGTCATGCGCCGTTCTGCTGGGGTAAAAACGGCGTCGATGCGGTGCATAACGCCATCGTGCTGGAAGAGGTCGCCGCCATGGCACTGTCTACCCGTTCACTCAACAGCCAGATCCACATTCAACAGGCGCTGTCGGATAAACATTACTTCCGTAAACACGGGGCCAATGCCTATTACGGACAGCGAACCTAAGCCGCTTGCGGTAACACCGATCACTGATTAACCCATTTTATTATTGAAATCACTACGGATAGCCGTGGTTTGGTTGCTTACACCCGAAAAAGCCAAATTTCACGCCATCCATTAACGACAGGAATTAAACATCATGACTAAACCATTATTACAAATCGCATTAGATTCAACTGATCTGGCCAGCGCCGTCACTATCGCTAACAGCGTCGAGAGTTTTGTGGAAGTGATTGAAGTGGGCACCATTCTGGCGTTTGCCGAAGGTATGTCAGCGGTGAGCACACTGCGTAAACGTCACCCGAACCACATTCTGGTGTGTGACATGAAAACCACCGACGGTGGTGCGATTTTGGCAAAAATGGCATTCGAAGCCGGTGCAAACTGGATCACTGTGTCCGCTGCCGCCCACATCGCGACCATTGAAGCGTGCAAAAAAGTGGCCGATCAATTTGGTGGAGAAATCCAGATCGAGCTGTATGGCAATTGGACGCTGGCTGACGCGCAAAAATGGGTTGATTTGGGCATCAAACAGGCGATTTACCACCGTTCCCGCGATGCAGAATTGGCTGGTGTCAGCTGGACACAAGACGATTTAAGCCGCATGCGTGCGCTGTCAGAGTTGGGCTTTGAGCTGTCAATCACAGGCGGCATCGTGACAGAAGATATTCACCTGTTCCAAGGTATCAAAGCCAAAACCTTTATCGCGGGCCGTGCATTGGCCTCTGCCAGCGGCAAAGCCACGGCCGAAGCACTGAAAGCTGAAATCAACAAATACTGGTGATTGGAAACATCGGGCCACTGCAGGGAGTGGCCCGATGTTTTTTTACTGAAAGGAATTGTGATGACGAATTTAATGGATCAACTCCGCGCTTTCACCACTGTGGTCGCGGACACGGGCGAACTGCCCGCAATCAAAGCCTTCAAACCAGACGATGCCACCACTAACCCATCGCTGATTTTAAAAGCTGTCACCTTGCCAGAATATGCGGCTCTGCTGGAGGGCATTGTGGCGCAAGCGCGCACGCTCTCTTCCGATCTGGCCGTACAAGTCGAAGAGGCCGCTGACCGCCTGATTGTGGCGATTGGCTGTGAAGTGCTGAAACACGTACCGGGACGTATTTCCACCGAAGTCGATGCCCGTCTGTCATTTGATACCGCCGCCACCATTGAAAAAGCCCGCAAGCTGATTGGCTTGTATGAGTATCAAGGCATTCCTCGCTCACGCGTGCTGATTAAGATTGCTTCCACTTGGGAAGGCATTCGTGCGGCAGAGCAACTCGAGAAAGAGGGCATTAACTGCAACCTGACCTTGTTGTTTAGTTTCGCGCAGGCGCGTGCTTGTGCTGAAGCCGGTGCTTATCTGATTTCGCCGTTTGTTGGTCGAATCCTCGATTGGTACAAAGCCAAAACCGGTCAGACTTACACGGCTGAAACTGACCCTGGTGTGTTGTCAGTGCGCGCGATTTATCAGTATTACAAACAGCACGCTTATTCCACCGTGGTGATGGGCGCGAGCTTCCGTAATCTGGATGAAGTGTTGGCGCTGTCCGGTTGTGACCGTCTGACCATCAGCCCCAATCTGTTGCAAGAGTTGGAAGAAACGTCCGGTGAGTTAGTGCGTCACTTGACGGATGACGGCGTGCGTTTGGCCCGCCCAACTGCGATGACCGAAGCCGAGTTCCGCTGGCAGCACAATGAGGATGCCATGGCGACCGAGAAACTGGCGGAAGGCATTCGTAACTTTGCGATTGACCAGGTGAAGCTAGAGCAGTTGCTGGCCACCCGTCTGGCTTGAGCTTTGTGTTTGTCTGGGCTGTCGGCCAATGGGAACAACGCCACCGACACGTCGTAAACCCATCCATGGGGACTCCGCCGCGCCATCCTTGGCGCGGAGGGTCGTTGACCTTGTCCCCATTACCCTCTTTCGGTTAGTCCGCCAGACCCGTACCTATTGTGAATAAATTATTGATGGAGCCCCGCTCATGAGTTTAGACCCCAAAACCCTTGCTAACGCCGTGCGTATGCTCAGCGTCGATGCCGTGCAACAAGCCAACTCCGGCCACCCCGGTGCCCCAATGGGCATGGCCGATATTGCAGAAACACTGTGGCGTCACCATTTAAAACACAACCCGACCGACCCGACTTGGATAAACCGCGACCGCTTTGTGCTCTCGAATGGTCATGGCTCGATGCTGCTGTATTCCTTGTTGCATCTCACTGGCTACGACCTGCCGTTATCTGAGTTAAAGCAGTTCCGCCAGCTGCACTCAAAAACCCCAGGTCATCCGGAATACGGTTATGCACCGGGTGTGGAAACCACCACGGGCCCACTGGGTCAGGGCATTGCCAATGCAGTCGGTATGGCGCTGGCTGAAAAAACCTTAGCCGCACAGTTTAATAAACCAAACCACGCTATCGTTGACCATTACACCTACGCCTTTATGGGCGATGGTTGTTTGATGGAAGGTATTTCACACGAAGTCTGTTCACTGGCGGGAACCTTAGAGTTGGGCAAACTGATTGCCTTTTGGGATGACAACGGCATCTCGATTGATGGTCATGTGGAAGGTTGGTTCAGCGATGATACGCCAGCGCGTTTCCGTGCTTACGGCTGGCAGGTGATTGATTCGGTCGATGGTCACGACCCACGGGCACTGGATGCGGCCATTCGGGAAGCCAAAGCCAACACTACCCAACCCACCCTGATTTGCTGTAAAACCATCATCGGTTACGGCTCACCAAACAAATCCGGCAGTCACGATTGCCATGGTGCACCACTGGGTAAAGATGAAGTCACTCGCGTGCGTGAGTTCCTCAACTGGCCTCATGCGCCATTTGAAATTCCACAAGACATCTATCAAGCGTGGGATGCCAAAGCTAAGGGCCAGCAAGTTCAAAATGAATGGAACAAACAGTTCGCCGCTTATCAGGAAATATTCCCACAAGAAGCTGCCGAATTGTTACGCCGAAGCACAGGTACACTAACCGCCGATTGGGCCGACAAAGCCAATGCTTACATTGCGGATTTACAAGCTAACCCAGCGAATATCGCCAGCCGTCAGGCCAGCCAAAAAGCCTTGAACGAATACGCGAAGATTTTACCTGAGCTGTTAGGCGGTTCGGCGGATTTAGCGCCATCCAACCTGACAAGACACACCAGTGCACTCGACGTTTCTGCTGAAACCCCACAGGGCAACTACATGCACTACGGTGTGCGTGAGTTTGGCATGTCAGCGATTATGAATGGCGTGACCCTGCACGGCGGCTTCATTCCTTACGGCGGCACCTTCCTGATGTTTATGGAATACGCGCGTAATGCGGTGCGCATGGCGGCACTGATGAAGCAACGCTCGATTTTCGTTTACACCCACGACTCGATTGGTCTGGGCGAAGATGGCCCAACCCATCAGCCGGTGGAACAACTCGCCTCATTACGTTTAACACCGAACATGGAAACCTGGCGTCCGTGTGACCAAGTGGAATCGGCAGTGAGTTGGAAAGCGGCGATTGAACGTCAGAATGGCCCGAGTGCGTTGATATTTTCACGCCAAAACCTGACGCAGCAGCCGCGCAACAGCCAACAAGTCAGCGACATCGAGAAGGGTGGCTACATCCTGCAAGATTGCACTGGCACGCCGGAACTTATCATCATGGCGACGGGCTCGGAAGTGAGCTTGGCGGTGAATGCGGCGAACACCTTAACCGCTGAAGGCAAAAAGGTCCGTGTGGTATCCCTGCCCTGCACCGAGCGCTTTGACAAGCAATCCGCTGAGTACAAAGAGCAGGTGTTGCCAAAAGCAGTGCGCGCTCGTTTAGCCATTGAAGCCAGCATTGCCGATTACTGGCAACGCTACACCGGTCTTGATGGTGAGGTGATTGGCATGACCAGCTTTGGCGAATCGGCGCCAGCAGACCAGCTGTTTAAGCTGTTTGGGTTTACAGATGAGAACGTGTTAGCGAAAGCAAACCAACTCCTCGCGAAATAACGCTATCTGTTATCGTTTGCCACATGATGCGCCTCAATCATGTGGCTTTTTTTAACGCTAGCGCAATCTGGTTCACGCGCGTAACCAAACCCACATATTGATCGGCCGATGTATTGCCATACCCAAGCACTAAGCCATTTTGTGGCGACTGCCCTTCACAAGCAAATGCCGACAAGGGGCTGATCGCCATGCCATAGGCGCGCGCGGCTTGTGCAATCTGATGATCGGCATAATCCAATGGCAAGCGCACCGTGAAATGTAAACCTGCCGTGCCGCCCAGAATTTCATGCGGGATCTGCAAATGTTCGCTGAGTACTGCTTTCAAGGCGGCTTGGCGATCGCGATACAATTTTCGCATCCGCGCCAGATGGCGACTGTATTGTCCGCTTTGCATCCACCAGCACAGCGCCAGTTGCGCATGCAAATGACCGCCGCGCACGATATTGGCAATATCCACATGCCACTGCGACATCACGCGCTCTGGCAACACTAAAAAGCCCAATCGCAAAGCCGGAAACAACGTCTTACTGAACGAACCGACATACAACACCGGCGCATCGTCCACCAGCCCCTGCATCGCCACCACCGGTACGCCACTGTGACGATATTCACTGTCATAATCGTCTTCGATGATCCATGCCTGATGCGCTTTAGCTTGATGGATCAGCGCCAGCCGTCGCTGCACCGACAACACACTCCCTGTCGGATATTGATGTGACGGTGTGATGTAAATCAGTGCCGGTGGGTGTGTCTCCCAGTCGGCGGCATTCACAACAATGCCGGCTGCATCAACGGGCATCGGGTGAAGCTGTAACTCGCCACAACGCATCGCCGTGCGTGCACCCTGATAACCGGGGTTTTCAATCCAACCAATCTCACCTGAATTGGAAAACAGCTGCACGCATAAATTCAGCGCCGCTTGTGCCCCTTCGGTGATCACCACCTGCTCCGGTTTACAACGCATGCCCCGACTGATAGCCAGATGTTGCGCGATCTCTTGGCGTAACGACCACACGCCCAACGGATCACCATAATTTAACGCGGTGGGCGCATGAGCCGAGACCGCATGCTCCAACGACTTTTGCCACGCCTTAATGGGAAATTGCGCGAGCGCCGGAATGCCCACCCGAAATAGTTGTTCTTTGGAAGGCATGCGTGTATCGCCCCGCATCGCGGCAAGACGGCGCGAGTAGCGCAAAGCCGTGGTCGCTGTTGGTGGCGATGACGGCGGAGAAACGTTTGCCACCACCGTACCGCGTTTATCCGCCAGCAGAAACCCTTCCGCCGTGAGCTGTTCATACACCGATAACACGGTATTGCGCGAGATCGCTAACGTCTCTGCCAGCCCGCGTGAACCGGGTAAACGACAGCCCGCCGGAAATTGTTGCTGCAAAATCGCCGTACGCAGTCGTAAATAGAGTTGCCGTTGCAACGAATCGGCCTGCGGATGTCGCAACAAGGGTGCATCTAATAGCGAATGAATGTTCTCTGTTTGCGTCATAACCATCCTTTGTGACTCCTGAGAATGCACGCTGGCCCTCTGAAATGAACCCTCGCTGGCTCTGTCACTGCAATTCGATTGCGATAAGGTACGGCTATCGAACCGACCAACATCGAAGGCATTTGATGTCATTCTCACAACTCTCGCTCACCGAACAAGCACAAGTCAAAACGATTTTGACAACCTATCCACTGGCAACCTTGGTTGTTTCTGCGGCGGGGTCGCAGCAAGCGGTCCATATCCCGTTACTCTGGCAGGAAAAACCCGATGGCAATCTCGTCTTGCAAGGACACCTCGCGCGTCATAACCCACTCTTCACGCAACGCGCGCAACAGGCGTTGGTGCTCTTTCAGGGGCCCTCGCATTACATCACACCTAATTATTACCCCAGTAAAGCTGTGGATGGACGCGCCGTACCCACATGGAATTATGTCGCCGTTCACCTGCAAGGCTCACTGCATTTTATCGAAGATGCCGCATGGTGCTTAAACGTCATGTCACGCCTATCCCATCAGATGGAAGCGACACAACCAGACCCGTGGGCAGTCGCTGATGCGCCACCCGATTATGTAAACCGGCAGCTGAAGGCCGTGGTTGGGCTAGAAATCGCCATTGACCAGTGCAGCCTCAAAGTGAAAGCCAGTCAGAATCAATCCGCCAGCAATCAGCAAGGCGTTATCACCGGCTTACAGTCAGAAAACACACCGCATGCCTGTGCCATGGCGAATTGGATTGCAACAGCAGGAGGAAACGCATGAATCAAATCACCCAGCCCATCGGTCATGCCTTACCTGATTGGCAACCATGCTCGTTTCCTGAAGCACAAATCTTGAATGGCAGCACTTGCCGCTTAGAACCGCTCAATCCAGTGCTCCATGCTGAAGATTTGTGCCATGCCTTTTTGCACTCCAACACAGAATCCATCTGGACTTACCTTCCTTTTGGCCCATTTGCTGATGAAACCCTTTTTCTTCAGCATCTTCATGCATTGAGCCAAACCAAAGAGGTTATGCATTTTGCTGTCATCGACCTATTCACCCAGCAAGCGATCGGCACGCTGGCCCTGATGCGCATCGATGCCGCCAATGGCGTTGCAGAAATTGGTTATGTGACGTTTTCGCCGTCATTACAACGCACCACGATGGCCACGGAAGCGATTTTCTTGCTACTCGACTATCTGTTTGATGAGCTGAACTATCGCCGGTGTGAATGGAAATGCGACCATCTCAATGCCCCGTCCCGCCGCGCCGCAGAACGGATTGGCTTCCAGTTTGAAGGTATTTTTCGCCAAGCCTCGGTGTATAAACAGCGAAGCCGTGATACCGCGTGGTATGCCATCATCGATCAAGACTGGCCAGCCATTCGCACGGCCATCGCACACTGGTTATCGGCAGACAACTTCACCGACGATGGCCGACAAAAACAATCGTTAAACACATTCAAAGTAAATGCCGAAATTGAATAAACCCCGATCGTTGTGCCACTTGTTCATATAATGCCATCGCTTGCTGGTTGGTCTCGTGCGTCAGCCAGTAAACCCGTGATGCGCCTTGCGCACTCGCTTGTGCATACACATGTTCAATCAGCGCGCGCCCGACCCCCTGTCCGCGCACAGCATCCGTCACAAACAGATCTTGCAGATAAACATAATTGCCCACCGTCCATGTCGAACGATGGGTAATACGATGCACCATCCCCACTGCCACACCATCTAACCACGCGAGTGCGGCCTGCATGGGCTCTTGCGGGTCGAGCAAACGCTGCCACGTCGTTTGTGTGGTTTCGTCCGGAATAACGGTTTGATAAAAACGTTGGTAGCCCTGCCACAGCGGCAACCATTGAGCGTAGTGTTCAGCCGTGATCGGTAAAATGGTCAGTAATGCTGGCATGATAAAGCCTCAAAAATGTACGTGAGGCTTTACAGTAAAAGGGGAGTGACCGCGGGCGAAGATCCACCAGTGAGGAAAAACAGAGATCCAGCAGGTTTATACCCAGAGCCGGAGACACGACGCTGGATTGTCGTTACGCAGGGCACTTCGGTTCCATTGTGAATTGCTGTTTCACATCTATTAAGCCCAGATGCTCTATAGTGCGGCGGCCAATCAAGACCGGATATTTCATATCACCGCGATCACGCAGGGTAAATTGCTCTTCATACACCTGATCGCCGATACAAATTTGCATTAATACCGCTGGACGATGATCGGCGCCACCCGCACCGCGCAGTAACACATCACGCTGCACTTCACGTTCATAATTCATGCTGTGTTGCTGGTCATGCTCGTCTTGTACTTCGACGACAAAACGTACCCAGTCACGGCCGTCTTTGCGAAAACGTTCCAGATCACGGGCATCCAACGATGAGGTTAAGGCACCGGTATCCATTTTTATATTCAGCGGTAAAGCACCTGGCAGCAACAAGG
Source organism: uncultured Tolumonas sp. (assembly GCF_963678185.1). Taxonomy (NCBI): domain Bacteria; kingdom Pseudomonadati; phylum Pseudomonadota; class Gammaproteobacteria; order Aeromonadales; family Aeromonadaceae; genus Tolumonas; species uncultured Tolumonas sp. The sequence goes on along the minus strand of NZ_OY782757.1, from coordinate 2,532,787 downwards.
CTTTTTCGACCCAACCGAATACTTTAGGTGGCGCAGATACCGCACTGCCTGGCACCGGTTCAGCCGCATTAACCATACTCGTTACCACTACCATCATTGCCACCAATATTGTTCTGATCTGCATGCCCGCCTCCGGAGTTTTATTCCTGTGTACTGAGCATAACCAACGAAACTTAATTAATACTGAAATTTGAAAATAGCACGCCCTAAGGCTGAAATCAGGCAGTGCGGCCAGATTGGTTCATCTCGCCAAAAAAAATGGATTTCACAAAATGTTTTTTAATTAAGTCACAGATAGATAGTTAGTTATGCTAACTAATAACGAAAAACATAGTCGATAGAACCATAAAAAAACTAAGGCTGTTTAAGAAATAATCAGCCTGCAGTAAAAAACTGATTGTATTTACGCACAGGAATATGCTAATTCTGTGTCACGCCCGCATGATTTTGCGGAACAAACCGGATTTTTTGAATTTTATGAGCAAGATTCAGTCTCTGATTAGCATTATTGTGATCCTGGTCGTGGTGGTGATTATTCCACCGCTCGGGGCGCGATTAGCTACTCGCTAATCAGGACGGAAAGACTCACAAACCCCCGAGCACACCACTCGGGGGTTTTTTTTTAAGCTATTTTGCAGTCAAAAGGGACAAGGAAATGAACGGGGCCCAGTACTTAGTCAAAGCATTACACCAGCAGGGTGTTACCCAGGTTTTTGGTTATCCGGGTGGCGCGATCATGCCAGTGTACGACGCACTGTACGATGGGGGTATTCCTCACCTGTTATGTCGTCATGAACAAGGCGCGGCGATGGCCGCTATCGGTTACGCACGCTCGACCGGGAAAGTCGGCGTCTGTATCGCCACCTCCGGTCCGGGTGCCACCAACCTGATCACCGGCCTGGCCGATGCGCTGCTCGATTCGGTGCCGGTAGTGGCACTAACCGGTCAGGTCGCCTCGCCACTGATCGGCACTGACGCGTTTCAAGAAGTGGACGTGCTGGGCTTGTCACTGGCCTGCACCAAACACTCGTTCATGGTGCAATCGGTCGATGAACTGGGCCAGATCGTCGCGGAAGCGTTCCGTATTGCCCGTTCTGGTCGCCCCGGCCCCGTGTTAGTCGATATCCCGAAAGACATTCAGCTGGCGAAAGCCGAACTCGATACCCTGATCGAGCTCGTGGCCGAACAATATGAAAATGACGAGCAAGAAGCCATCGTCGCCGCCCGTAAGCTGTTAAGCGAAGCAAAAAAACCAGTGCTGTATGTCGGTGGTGGCGTGATTGCGGCCGATGCCGTGGCTGAGCTGCGTGATTTTGCCGCGCTCACCACCATGCCGTCGGTGACCACCCTGAAAGGCATTGGATCACTTGACCCAAACTGCCCGCAATTCTTAGGCATGCTGGGCATGCACGGCACCAAAGCCGCCAACTTAGTGGTGCAGGAAGCCGATCTATTGGTAGTTGCCGGGGCGCGTTTTGATGATCGGGTGACCGGCAAACTGGCTGCCTTTGCTCCGCATGCTAAAATTATTCATCTGGATGTCGATGCCGCGGAAGTGGGCAAATTGCGCAGCGCGCACGTTGCCTTGCACGGTGACATGCGCAGCGTACTGCCACAATTGGCGATGACACTGAATATCGCCAGCTGGCGTGAACACTGTGTGGCGATGAAACATGATTTCCCATGGCGTTATGACCACCCGGGTGAGCATATCTATGCCCCGCTACTGCTGAAACAACTGAGCGATGCCTTGCCGGAAAACAGCGTGGTGTGTTGCGACGTCGGCCAGCATCAAATGTGGGTGGCGCAGCACATGCAATTCAATAGCCCGCGCAATCACATTTCCAGCTCCGGTTTAGGCACCATGGGCTTTGGCTTACCGGCTGCAGTGGGTGCTAAAATGGCGCGCCCGAACGACGAAGTAGTCTTGGTCAGCGGTGACGGTTCCTTTATGATGAATGTTCAGGAACTGGGCACACTGCGCCGCGCCAAACTGCCGGTCAAAATGGTGTTATTGGATAACCAGCGTCTGGGTATGGTGCGTCAGTGGCAGGAGCTGTTTTTCGACGCCCGTTTCAGTGAAACCATCCTGTCAGACAACCCCGATTTTGTGCGTCTGGCTTCCGCCTTTGATATCGCAGGCGAAACCATCACCCGCAAAGACGAAGTCCCCGCTGCGATTGCCAGAATGCTGGCCAGCGACGGCGCTTATCTGCTGCACGTATCGATTTCAGCAGAAGAAAATGTTTGGCCTCTGGTTCCGCCAGGTGCCGCCAATCAGGATATGATGGAGAGCAAACCATGAAACAACATCAGCTGAATTTGATCACCGGTTCCCGCCCAGAAGTACTGGAACGCGTGCTGCGTGTGGTGCGTCACCGTGGCTTTGCTCTGTGTCAGTTAAATATGGAAACCGTACCCGATAGCAGTTCCCTGCGTATTGCCGTGACCGTGGAGAGTGAACGCCCGATCCAGCTGTTGCAGAGCCAACTGAACAAACTGATCGATGTGTTTCACGTGGAAGCACTGGATCAATCTGAACAATCTGCCTTAAAGATCAGCGCATAAGGAAATATAAGCATGTCACAGACTACAAAATACATTTGGTTCAATGGCGAAATGGTGGAATGGGATCGCGCGCAGGTTCACGTGATGACGCATGCCCTGCATTATGGTTCTTCGGTGTTTGAAGGCATTCGAGCCTATGACACCCCAACGGGCACTGCCGTATTCCGTCTGAAAGAGCACATCCAGCGCCTGTTTGATTCCGCCAAAATCTACTGGATGGACATGCCATTCGACAAAGCCACCATTGAACAGGCGTGCTGTGATATCGTCACCAAAAACGACATGAAAAGTGCTTATCTGCGCCCATTAGCCTTCATCGGTAACGTGGGCCTCGGCGTGTTGCCAAAGAGCGACAATGCGGAAGTGATGATCGGCGCACTGCCTTGGGGTGCCTACTTAGGCGAAGAAGCGCTGTCACAAGGCGTGGACGTGATGGTTTCCTCTTGGAGTCGTTTGGCTGCCAACACTATTCCAACCGGTGCCAAAGCCGGTGGTAACTACCTGTCTTCACAGCTGATCGCCCGTGAAGCGCGCCGTAACGGTTATGTGGAAGGTATTGCGTTAGACACCAATGGTTACATCTCGGAAGGCTCAGGTGAAAACCTGTTCATCGTGAAAAATGGTGTGCTATTTACCCCGCCAACCACGTCAGGCATTCTGCCGGGTATCACCCGCGACACTATCATCACGCTGGCGCGTGAGCTGGGTTACACCATCCGTGAAGAGTCACTGCAACGTGAAGCACTCTATCTGGCGGATGAAATCTTCATGTGTGGCACCGCCGCTGAGATCACCCCAGTGCGCTCCGTTGACCGCATGCAGATCGGTGCTGGCTGCCGTGGCCCGGTAACGGAAGCGATCCAAAAAATCTTCTTTGGCCTGTTCAATGGCGAGACCGAAGATAAATGGGGCTGGTTGACTCCGGTCAGCAAATAATTGAGGTAACAGAAGGCGCATAACGGGCGCCTTCTTGTTTTGCAGAATAGTCGAATAGATTCTAAGACATACTCGTATAAATAATAGCGAAGCTGCCAATCAGGCCGATGAAGAGACCCGGCAGCTTCCATTAAGGAGATAACAATGCCTAAGTTACGTTCCGCAACGACCACCCAAGGTCGCAATATGGCCGGTGCCCGTGCACTGTGGCGTGCCACCGGTATGAAAGACGGTGATTTCGATAAACCAATTATCGCCGTGGTTAACTCATTTACCCAGTTCGTACCAGGCCATGTGCACCTGAAAGATCTGGGGCAATTGGTAGCGCGTGAAATCGAAGCGGCCGGTGGTGTGGCCAAAGAGTTCAACACCATTGCGGTGGATGACGGTATTGCCATGGGTCATGGCGGCATGCTCTATTCCCTGCCTTCTCGCGAGTTGATCGCCGACTCGGTGGAATACATGGTCAACGCCCACTGCGCCGATGCCATGGTGTGTATCTCCAACTGCGACAAAATCACCCCGGGCATGCTGATGGCAGCGATGCGCCTGAACATTCCGGTGATTTTCGTTTCTGGCGGCCCGATGGAAGCCGGTAAAACCAAACTATCAGACAAAATCATCAAGCTGGATCTGGTCGATGCCATGATCATGGCGGCTGACCCAACTGTTAGCGATGAGGACACCGCCGCCGTTGAGCGCAGTGCTTGCCCGACTTGCGGCTCGTGCTCTGGGATGTTTACCGCCAACTCGATGAACTGCCTGACCGAAGCGCTGGGTCTGTCGCAACCGGGTAACGGTTCACTGCTGGCGACGCATGCTGATCGTGAACAGCTGTTCAAAACGGCCGGTCACCGCATCGTTGAGCTGGCCAAACGCTATTACGAACAAGACGATGTGACTGCGCTGCCACGTGGCATCGCCACCAAAGATGCGTTTGAAAATGCCATCGCGCTGGATATCGCCATGGGCGGTTCCACCAACACTGTATTGCACCTGCTGGCCATCGCCCAAGAAGGTGATGTTGATTTCACCATGGCCGACATCGATCGCATGTCACGCCGTGTACCACAGCTGTGTAAAGTGGCGCCATCAACGCAGAAATATCACATGGAAGACGTACACCGCGCCGGTGGTATCGTCGCCATTTTGGGTGAACTGAGCCGCGCTGGCTTGCTGCACACCGAGGTGCGCAACGTGTTGGGCCTGTCGATGGCCGAGTTGATTGAACAATATGACGTGGCGCTGAACCCATCTGAAGAAGTGAAAAAATTCTACAGTGCCGGCCCCGGTGGCATTCCAACCACCAAAGCATTTAGTCAGGATTGCCGCTGGCCGTCACTGGATGTGGATCGCAAAGAAGGTTGTATCCGCACCAAAGAAAACGCCTACAGCCAGGATGGTGGTTTAGCCGTGTTGGCCGGTAATCTGGCTATTGATGGCTGTATCGTCAAAACTGCCGGTGTCGATGAATCCATTCTGACCTTTGAAGGCCCAGCGGTGGTATTCGAAAGCCAGGACGACGCCGTTGCTGGCATTTTGGGTGGCACCGTCAAAGCCGGTGATGTGGTGATCGTGCGTTACGAAGGCCCGAAAGGCGGCCCGGGTATGCAGGAAATGCTGTATCCAACCTCGTACCTGAAATCGATGGGTTTAGGTAAAGAGTGTGCACTGATCACCGATGGTCGTTTCTCTGGCGGTTCATCCGGGCTATCGATCGGTCACGTATCACCGGAAGCAGCTGCGGGCGGCAACATCGGGTTGATTGAAAATGGTGACCTGATCAGCATCAACATCCCAGCACGCACCATTGATATCAAAATCAGTGATAGCGAACTGGCGACCCGTCGTGCCGCGATGGAAGCCAAAGGCAAAGCCGCATGGAAGCCGGTTAACCGTGACCGTTTTGTCTCCTTTGCACTGCGTGCTTACGCGAATCTGGCGACCAGTGCTGACAAAGGTGCCGTGCGCGATCGCAGCAAACTGGGAGAATAAACATGAGCGACACACAACCGCAGGCCAGCGATTATCTTCGCAAGATCCTGCTGTCGCCGGTCTACGAGGTGGCGAAAGTCACCCCGTTACAGACGCTGAAAAAGATCTCCGATCGTTTGGGCAACCACGTGGCGCTCAAGCGCGAAGATCTGCAGCCGGTGCACTCGTTCAAACTGCGCGGGGCTTATAACAAGATCGCCGGGTTGAGTGAAGAACAGCGCGCGAAAGGCATCATTGCCGCGTCAGCCGGTAACCATGCCCAAGGCGTGGCGTTATCCGGCGCAAAGCTGAAAATTCCCGCCATCATTGTGATGCCAACCACCACGCCGGACATCAAAATTGATGCCGTGCGTCGTATGGGCGGTAACGTCGTGTTGTTCGGTAACAGCTTTGATGAAGCCTATGCCGAAAGCCGTCGTCTGGCTGAAGTGCACGGCTACACGCTGATCCCACCGTATGATGATGTTGATGTCATTGCCGGCCAAGGCACCATCGGTCGTGAGCTGCTGGAACAAGACACCCGCCTGACGCATGTGTTTGTGCAGGTCGGTGGCGGTGGTCTGGCGGCCGGTGTCGCGGTGTATATCAAGCAACTGCTGCCGAACATCAAAGTGATCGGTGTCGAAGCGGAAGGCTCCGCGTCAATGAAAGCGGCACTGGAAGCCGGTGAACCGGTGAATCTGCCGCGCGTGTCGCTGTTTGCGGATGGGGTGGCGGTAAAACGTGCCGGTGATGAAACCTTCCGTGTCTGTCGTGAATATCTGGATGATGTGATCACCGTGACCAACGATGAGATCTGTGCCGCACTGAAAGATATTTTTGATGACACCCGCGCGGTGGCGGAGCCTTCCGGTGCACTGTCACTGGCTGGCCTCAAGAAATACGTTGAACAGACGCAGACCAAAGGCGCGCGCATGGCGGCGATTTTGTCTGGTGCTAACGTCAACTTCCACAGTCTGCGTTACGTGTCTGAGCGTTGCGAACTGGGTGAAAAACGTGAAGGCGTGCTGGCGGTGACCATTCCTGAGCGCAAAGGCGCGTTTCTGGAGTTTTGCCATATCCTCGGCAAACGCATGGTCACCGAGTTCAACTACCGTTATTCGGAAGACAAAGAAGCGACTATCTTCGTTTCTGTACGCCTGAGCAATGGCACCGAAGAGCTGCATCAGGTGGTCGCCGAGCTACAGAAATCGGGTTATTCGGTACTGAATATTACCGATAACAGCCTGGCAAAAAATCATGTGCGTTACATGGTCGGTGGTCGCCCGTGCAAAGCCGTGCAGGAACGCCTGTTCAGCTTCGAGTTCCCGGAACAACCCGGCGCGCTGCTGCGTTTTCTGGAAACACTGGGCACGTTGTGGAACATTACCCTGTTCCACTATCGTCACCACGGCGCCGATTACGGCTACGTGTTGTGTGGTTTTGAGCTGGGTGAAGATGATATGCCAGCGTTTAACCGCCACTTGCAGGAGCTGGGTTATCCATCGCGCGATGTCAGCGACGATGAAACCTACAAACTGTTCCTCGCCCCCCGTTAAATGCCATTACTGCCCCTAAATCCCTCGCAAGCGAGGGATTTTTTTACCCACCAAACCGTTGACGGTAAGCCTTGGGCGATAAACCAATCTGCGTTTTAAACAACTTATTAAACGACGCCCTGTCATCGTAACCAATCTGCCAGATTATTTGTTCTACCGGTAAAAACGTGGTTTCCAGTAATTCCCGTGCTTTCTCCAACCGCAAATGCTGCACATAACTGCTGATGGTCAATTGGGTTGCCGCCAGAAAACGCCGCTGCAAGGTGCGCGGACTCATCGCCGCCTGCTCGGCCAATTGTGACAACGGGCAAGCGCTCTGAAAATGCACTTCCAACCACAGTTGTAGTTTGAGGATCGCCTCATCGCCGTGCTGTTTCGGCGGCTGAAAACGGCGGTAATAACGCTGCTCGCGTTCACCACTGTCCCACAACAGGTATTTACTCAGCTGCGCCACCAACGTGGCACCGTAATAACGGCGCACGATCCGCATTGCCAAATCGAGCCAGGCCATGATGCCGCCTGCCGTGATCAGATCAGTCTCTTCGATGATAACGGCATCTAAATTCAGACGAACTTCTGGAAATTGCAGGCGGAAGGTCTCTGCCAACAGCCAATGGGTTGTCACAATCCGGCCATTTAACAGCCCAGTTTGCGCTAACATGCACGCTCCCACACATGCCGAGGCCAACACCGCCCCCCGCTGATGTTGCTGCTGTAACCATGCGGCTAACCAAGCAGGGCAGATTGGCGTCTGACCTGCATTGCACGGCGGTAAAATAACCACATCAACATCATCATCGGTGTGCCAGCAGGGTGATAGTTGCTCTTTTCCTGCAATCAAGTAACGCCATTCTAGCGATTGCACCGGATGATGGTCACGAAAACGCTCCACCGCCGAGAACACTTCACCCAGTCCATACAAGGCGGAAGGCAGTACCTGTTCATACGCCACGATGGCAATGCGTAAACTCGCGGTCATTTGTCGCTTTACACCCTAAATATGTCATTAACGCCAACAGCGTAAAACAGGGCCACGGCTTAATCTAGTGTCACTGCAAACAAAGGGAGATAAACATGAACAAGCGCGCGCTGTTGATTATTGATGTGCAAAACGACTACTTTGCCGGTGGCAAAATGGCCTTACATGAACCGGAACAGGCCTTAGCAAAAATCACTGAATTACTGCAATTTTATCGCCAGCAGCAATGGCCAGTGATCCATATTCAGCATGAAATGCACGATCGGCCTAACCGCCCGGCCGCGTTTTTCATTCCACACACCGAAGGGCAACAATTACATCCCGCCGTGTTACCAGCAGAAAATGAAACGTTACTGATCAAGCACTTCCCTAGTTCCTTTGCCGGTACCGGATTATTCGAAGTGCTGCAACAACAGCAAATTAAACAGCTGACTATCTGCGGTATGATGACGCACATGTGTGTGGATACCACCACCCGTGCCGCATTTGACTTGGGCTTTGAGGTGCAAGTGGCAATCGATGCCACCGCCACCAAAGCGCTGACATTTGCTGGTCACACAGTGCCCGCAGAACAGGTTAAAACTGCGGTGGCCGCCGCGCTGCATGGCACATTCGCGCAGGTTTTAACTACCGATGCGCTCTTAAAACAGCTCGATTGTTGATAATAAAACCCCTAACGGGGTGTTAGCTCTGCATTAATTGATGTTGATAGGCTTTAATTTTTGCCAGCAGACTGCGTTTTGCTTTCGTGGGCACGGCATCATTGATCGGTAAATCAACCCGCATCGCATCAACAGGATGATTATCCACATGAAATTCATAATGCAGATGCGGGCCTGTGGTGCGACCGGTATTCCCCGATAACGCAATCACCTGCCCCATTTTGAGTTTCTGCCCTGACTTGACGAGCGCCTTACTCAGGTGCATATACACGCTGCTATAACGGGCACTGTGGCGCACCACCACATAGATACCGCACGCCGGATGAATGGCCGTTTTAACCACAACACCATCACCCGTGACCGCAACCGGTGTGCCGACATGCACCGGAAAGTCCGTACCATTATGCGGCATCACGATACCTGTCACCGGATTACGGCGTGTCGGATTAAAACCCGAGCTGGTTTTGGTCAGCCCCGAAATGGGATAGCGCATAAATTTCCCACTCTGGCTCAAACTCAGACTGTTACCCGTCTCATCATAAAATTGGTTATCGTCAACACTGCGATAGGCCGAATACGTTTTATCTTTCGTCCGCAGTAATACCGCCAGCACCTTGGCCTTGTCGGTGGCATGACCGTCGCTCAACGGGCGATCAAACAACACTCTGACACTATCGCCTTTGCTGAGATCATGACGAAAATCGACACGTCCCTGAAAAAGACGCGTGATCTGTCGAACATGCGCCGTGCTGAATCCGGCATTGCGCGCACTCAGCGCAAACGAACCATTAATCGTGGCTTTCAGTAACCGAGAAGGCCGCACGAATGCCTTTTGTTCCTGCTCTGTCGCGGACACCCGCTCATTGACAGAGCGGTTATTGGGTGTCGATAAGGCAGCGTCATGCGTGTCGATATAACGGCGGTAACTCCCAGCTTTACGTTGAAAGATGATCGCTTTATCCGCTTGTAACGGCATCGACAGCTTGGTTAATTCGTGTTGATCATCCAGATAAAATGACAAGCGTTGCCCGGGTTTTAGCGCTTCTAACGAGTGTTCTGCATCAACCGAGATCAATTGTTGGAGCGTTGCGGCAGAAATATTCAACGTATTAAAAATAGATGACAAATTATCATCGTCTTTTACTGTGTAATCGAGCGCAGCACGGTCGTCGTCGGAGGCCATCGCCACATCGTCACTTGAAAGCAGATCAACTGGCTCACCGATAAACTCCGTATCCACCGCCAATTTACTGAGTTCAGCATCATCGGTGCGATCGGCCGTCGCAATCGACAAGGGTTTATTCGACAGCAATGCGTCCGGTGGCGGTAATAACAGCAAAGAAACCAGAGAAAACAATGCCAACATCATAATGGCATACAGATGTGGGCGCGGCAGTGGAAACAACCCAGCGGAACGCGCGGCAACGGCCGTCAGCGCTTTTTTCATGAAACTTCCTCTGACATACCCCGCTTGTGGGGTAAAAATGAAGGCGGAAAAGCAATAATTGCACTTTATGATACAAAAAAGCAGATGCTATTCAAGCTATAATGGCCAGCAGACGACAGCGACGCAGGGTAGTCACGATAACACCCTGACGAAAATGGAATGGAAAACACCACAATGACGGCCACATCACTACCAAAACGGATCGCCCAACAGCTGATGACCATGATCCAGCTTGGTGAGTTAAAACCAGGTGCGCATTTGAGTGTACCGAAACTGGCCGAGCAATTTAGCGTATCGCGCTCGCCTGTGCGTCAAGCCATGTTATTACTGCAATCGCAGCGGGTTTTACAACAACAGGCGAATCGGGGATTTTTTGTCGCTGAAGGTCACGCTGTTGCCAATAGAGAAAATTTGACTCAACCGACGACAGAGATAGCCGAGCTGCCGGCCGCGTATTACCAGCTCGCCGAAGACTGGCTACAAGATAAAATTGAGGCGGAAGTATCAGAGCAAGCCTTATTACGTCGATATGAGTTAAGCAAATCTCAGCTGCAACAAGTATTAGTGCATGGCGTTAGTGATGGCTGGATTGAGCGAAAACCCGGTTATGGCTGGCGCCTCTTGCCGGTCGCAAAAACAGAAGATGCGCTGACACAGTTATTTCGCTTTCGCATGACCATTGAGTCTCAAGCACTACTTGAGCCCACCTTTTTTGCACCAACCGCATCATTACAAGCACTACGGGCGCTGATGCAAAACATGCTGGACGGCGGAATTGAGCAACTTTCCCCACATCAGTTGCAACGCAATGGTTATCTGTTTCATGAAACGGTGATCGGTTTTGCTAATAATCCGTTTTTCGAGCACGCATTACGCACGGTGAACCGGCAACGACGGCTGTTAGATTATCGCGTCATGTGCGATCGGGCGCATTTTTACCATGAGGTTCGAGACCATTTAGCCTTGCTCGATCTCATTGAACAAGGGGAACTGGACGCAGCTTCCGCTTTGATGAAAAATCACTTACAGCATGCGGTTATCGTAAAAAATATATCTCCGTCCAGTAATCATTGATAGTAAAACACTATACGGATTCAAAAACTAATGGCTGTAAAATACTAAATAACCCAATCACAAATAAGCAACCGCACTTGCTTGTATTCATGTTTACTACCTGACTAAGTGCCAAGTAGCGCAGGCAACAAAGAACTCAAATGAGTTCCTTGTTGGCGAATTAAATAACAAGCTATAAGTTTTAAAGTTTTAAAGTTTTCTAACTGACTGACGTAAAACCAAATCACCGATAAAAATACTGTCATCTGGCACTGGCGTTTCCGTATTAGTCAATTTATCTAGCAATAACGTCACCGCATGTGTCACAAATGCATGAGCTGGTAGCTGTACCGAAGAGAGCGATGGTGAAAGATAGTCCAGCACTGCCTCATTATCAAACCCAAATAGTGATACCTGTTCTGGCACCGCTATACCTTGCTCTTCCAACGCTTTCAGTGCGCCAATTGCCGTGAGATCATTAAAACAACAGAGAGCAGTGAACTCTGTTTTACGCTGTAGCAACTGGTTACAAGCGCTATAACCGCCATGATAATAGCGGTCACCCTCTGTCAGCAATAATGGGTCAAAGGCAATACCTGCAGCCTTTAATGCATCTTGATAGCCTTGTAAACGTAACTGAGCAGTACGCTGATTTAGTGGTCCTGCAATATAAGCAATACGTTTATGCCCTTGCGCTAGTAAATGTTCCACCGGTAAACGAGCGCCTTGAGAATGATCAAACCACACACAATTTTGCGGATGACGAGGTAAATGACAGTTCAAGACAACCAGTGGTACTGGCAATTCGTCAATCAGGTTACTGAGCTCATCACCTCGAATATTGTAATGATCAAAAAATGAGTTGTTGTAATACAACACAGCATCACAACGACGATCAACTAATGAACGAATAGCCTTGATGCCACCATCAGGTTGATCATTAACCTGCGTGATCATTAAAAACTTACCCGCTTTATCAGCCAATTCTTGGCAAATTTCAATCAACGATGCGAGATATTGAGAGGTATTTGAACCTCGAGGAATGACCAAGCCAATGGTATTAGTTTCCTGTTTAGACAGCGATTGCGCCAGCACGTTTGGCCGGTAATTCAGTTCTTCTATTGCCTGAAATACCGCTTGCTTCGTTGCTTCAGAGATCTTCGCCGTTCCGTTTAACACTCGCGAAACCGTTGATTTTGAAACGCCCGCTTTGCGCGAAACATCCAGCATTGTGGCCATAAACTCTGTTGCTCCAAAGGCTCTAAAAACAGAAAACTGTAATGTAAAGAGGGTAGAGACTATTTAGCAAGCGATTTCATAGTAAAAACATTAGGATCAATCCTTCTTTATAAATGCCAATCGCAAATGTTGCATATGTGTTAATTTTCTGCATTGAGTTTTTGTAAACCCTCTTGCAATTTTTTGCGTAATACCGTTAACGACACGCCTTTATTGAGTGCATCAATAATAAATGCCATGGCTGGCACAGAATGATGCAAATGTGTTTTATAGGCAGAACAAAAATAGTTTTTGTTAGGTTTACCATCGGTTGAAATAAGAAAGCGATGTTTGGGGCAGCCACCATTACAAAGCGGTTTTACTGAACAGCCATTACAATCAACACTCATATTTTGAGATTTGTTTTTACCGAATGCTTTATTTTTTTCTGAATTCACTATATTGAAAATTGATTGTTCATCATGGATATTGCCTATTCTATTTTCGGGATAAACAAAATGATCACATGAGTAGATATCACCATTCGACTCTATAATTAAATTCCCACCGCATTCTTCACTGATAATACAAGAACTGTTTTCGCCAACCATTTTCATCATGGTTTGTTCAAAATTTACAACATAAACAGACCCAATATCATGCTGAGCCCAATAATCAAATATTTTATTCAGAAATAACCCATATTTCTCTGCAGAAACAGACCATTCAGCAACCTGACTAACACCATTAAAATCAGGAGAAATCAATGTAAGCCCTGAAGCATCTGGTTTTTGTGCAATGCGTTCGACCAATGGTGTAAATTGAATATATTGGCTACCTAATTCTTTAAGAAATTGATAGACACCCAGAGGCTCTTCAACGTTTGCATTATTAACTACAGTAAGCGTATTAAATTCAACTTGATTTGTTTTTAGCAACTCTATGGCTGCCACCACTTTGTCAAATGTAGTTTTTCCACTGCGACTTAATCTATACGTATCATTGTGTTCTTTATTTCCATCAATGGAAATGCCAACTAAAAAATTATTTTTCTTGAAAAAATCAACCCATTTTTGATCGATATTTATTCCATTAGTTTGAAAGAAGTTATTAATCTTTTTATTTTTTTTATATTTTTGTTGTAACAGAATTGCTTCCTCGAAGAAAGCCAAGCCAAGTAAAGTTGGCTCACCGCCCTGCCACAAAAAATCAACAACATCAGCAGATTGAGCCTCGATGTTTTTCTTAATATAAGCCTCTAATGTATCTTGGCTCATCTTCCAATTTTCTTTTCTATTGGGATAAAGTTTTTCTTTTTCCAGATAAAAACAATAAGAACAATCGATATTGCATTTAGCTCCGGATGGCTTTGCCATAAGTTGAAAATTTGTAATGCTATTCATCGTTACCAAATGCCTCTCTCTTAAAAGCCCTCAAGATACGCCTACCATTTTATCTAGGAATAAAAAAAGAAACAGAAACCGATTGCACTGATTGGCAAAAAATAGATCCAGATCACATGCAATCACACACTAAAAAATGAATAAATCATGCAACAAATGCAATATATCCATTTTTATTGTGATAAATATCACACCAAATGATCAGGGAATTTGAGTCAATGTCTGTAAAGGCGATAGATTTTGAACGCCGAAGATAGCTATATCTTTACTCAAAGGAGAAAACAGATGGTAGGAAAACGTCTAAAACTAAGTCTAATCGCCTTAAGTTGTGCTCAAATTCTGAACACAACAGCAGCAATTGCTAGTGAATCAAACCAAACGACAACGGATGGTCACAAAAACATTATTTATATTTTGGTCGATGACCAACGTTACGATGCAATGGGTTTTATGAATCCATTAATCAAAACACCGAATATGGATGCTATCGCTAAAAATGGTGTCCATTACAAAAATGCGTTCGTTACTACATCGTTATCATCTCCAAGTCGAGCCAGTATTCTGACTGGGCTATATGCCCACAATCACCACATATCAGATAACAATCCAAACTCTGTAGTTAATAATCTGAAATTCTTTCCTGAAGAGCTGAAAAAAGCTGGATATCAAACAGGCTTCTTTGGTAAATGGCATTTTGGTGGCGCAGACAAAACAGCTAAAGCGGGCTTTGCTGGTTTTGATCACTGGGTTGGTTTATTAGGTCAAGGCGATTATTGGCCAATCGATATGATGGGTAACCCATCAAATCTAAATGTGGATGGAAAACTAGTTCCTCAAAAAGGCTATATCACCACTGAATTGACCAATTATGCTGTTGAATGGTTAGATGGCATCGATAAAACAAAACCGTTCTTCATGTATTTAGGCCATAAAGGGGTTCATGCTGATTTTGAAGCATCACCTAAATATAAAGGCTCAATGAAAAATGTGCATTTCCCAGTGCCGAAATCAGAAGCTAATACAGATAAAAATTATCAAGGAAAACCGCTGTGGGTTAAAAACCAGCGTAATTCATGGCATGGCATCGATTTCCCTTACAACAAAAACCTCGATATTCAAACATTCCAACGTGATTATTATGAAACATTGCGTAGCGTCGATGACAGTGTAGGTGAAATCAGACAATACCTGAAAGATCATAACTTAGATAAGAACACCGTTGTGATGTTAATGGGTGACAATGGCTTTATGTTTGGTGAACACGGTTTAATTGACAAACGTAATGCTTATGAAGAATCAATGCGTGTGCCGTTAATTGCTGAAGGCCCAGGTTTCTCTAAAGGCAAAGAAGTGACGGATGTTGTTGCCAATATCGATATTGCACCAACTATTCTGGACATTGCAGGAATCAAACGCCCAGACTGGTATGATGGACAAAGCTTCTATGGCCTAGACCAAGGAAAAGGTAAAGAAAATCGTAAAGATTTCTTTGCTTATGAATATTTCTGGGAATATGACTTCCCTTATACACCAACTATCTTTGCATTACGCACCAGTGATTGGAAATACATCCAACCTTACGGTTTGTGGGATAAAGAAGAGCTATATAATCTGAAAGACGACCCTAAAGAAATGCATAACTTGATTGATTCCAGCGATCCAACTGTTGTTGCGAAGAAAATTGAATTACGCAAGCAATTGTATAAAGAGTTGAAAAACAAAGATGGTGATAACGTTATTCCATATAACGAAAGAAACCATCGTGGCCAGGTTTTCCGTCGCGCAGATGCTCCACCAATGGCTGATATCCCATCAGAATGGAAACGTGGCTATAGCCCAGCAGATAAATATCATGATTTGTTCCCTGACTCTGTCAACAAAAAAGAATTTGTAGAGAAAGTCACTAAAGCAATGCAATCTCGTGATAACGCGGTTACTGAGTTTATCAAAGCACATCCAGAAGCTAAGTAATATCAAAGGGATGCGTGAGCATCCCTTTTTATTTCCGCACAAATAATTCGCCCATAACACTACGACTGGGAATAAAATCAACAGCCTCTTGCTTAATGTGCGTCATCAATAACTGAACAGCATATGAAGCTAATAAATCCATTCTGATTTCAACAGAACTAATTTTCGGTGAAAAATAATTCAATAATGGATCATTATCGATACCAACAAATAATGGCATTGCATAATTAGATGAATAACGATCTTTGAATGCTTTAACAGCGCCAATCGCTGTTACATCATTGAAACAACAAACCGCAGTAAACGCGTTATTTCTTTCCATTAATTTTGAAAATGCCTGATAACCACCATTGAAACTCCGATCGCTTTCAATGACCAATAAAGGATCAAAAGAGATTTGGTGTTTTTCCAGCGCAGCTTGATAACCTTGAATTCGCCAGCGAGCCGTTTCCTGCCATAATGGACCAGAAATATACGCAATATTCATGTGACCTTGAGATATCGCATAATTAACCGCAAGACCAGCCGCTGCTTTATGGTCAATCCAAACGCAGTGGTATGGATGATCAGGCAAAACGGCATTCATCACAACTAAAGGGACGGGCAGTAACGCGACCAGATCACTCAAATTTTGAAGACTGACATTATCTTTTTCGAAGAAGAAATTATGAAAAAACAGAATGCCATCGCACCCTCGATCAACTAAATGATTGATCGTATCAAGGTGTGAGTTTTCTTTGTCTTGCACTTGGCTAATCAATAACTCAATGTTGTAAGATTCTAATGCAGCTTGGCAAGATTCAATCATTAAATTGAAGCTAGGCACACTCCCCACATTACGCGGGATCACAAGACCAACAGTATTGCTTTTTTGGGTAACCAATGAACGAGCAACAACATCTGGTCTGTATTGTAACTGTTCAATTGCAGCAAACACTCTTTTTTGTGTTTCATCTGAAATTGTTGCCTTGCCTGTTAAAACACGGGAAACCGTAGAGGAAGCTACCCCAGCCAAACGGGCTACATCAGACATTGTGGCCATGAGTAATCCTTTTAAAAATCAGACAACAAGAATACTCATTCTATGCAAAATCACGATAAAAATCTAAGCGGGAAGGGAAAAAGCCCCTCTGGTAGACAGAGGGGGAAAGAAATGACGATAACATAGAACGAACACAGTTCTCATGCAGGCAATAATATACACGATTATGCAATCGGTTGCATTAATTAAATAAATAAAACCTTATAATTCAACAACATATGCCTACAAATGAAGTATATCGTCGTAATGTGATCCAATTCTCAGTAGTAAAAATAGACAGATTTGCGCAATCGGTTTCATGCTAATATTATCTATCGCTTACATGTGTGAAAAAGGATGCTTTAACTAATGAATAACAGCGTTGAACTTCAAAAAAACATCGAAATCATAGATCCTAAAAAATCAGCTGGAGCTATAGATTTTATTTTCCATA
The DNA here is from genome assembly GCF_963678185.1 of uncultured Tolumonas sp. Taxonomy (NCBI): domain Bacteria; kingdom Pseudomonadati; phylum Pseudomonadota; class Gammaproteobacteria; order Aeromonadales; family Aeromonadaceae; genus Tolumonas; species uncultured Tolumonas sp. Next base: position 2,515,542 of record NZ_OY782757.1, on the reverse strand, counting down.
CTATTAATAGTTCGTTTAAACCAATAATAAGCATCTTAGCAGCATCAGGGCTTATGAAAGGGATATTAGCCATTTTAATTGCTAGTAAAATTCTTATCCCAGAAGAAAATGTAAGCAGCTATCAAATATTGGCTGCAATATCAAATAGTATTTTTTATTTTATGCCAGTAATGCTAGGGTTCAGCATTGCAAAACACTTAAAATTAAATTCTTATTTAGGTGCGACCTTAGGCGCAATTCTTCTTGAGCCTAATTTCACAGCATTATTAAACCAACCAGAGCAAACTTTTTTTTCGATCCCCGTTATCCCCGCTGATTTTGGTGGATCAGTATTTCCTATATTTACAGCTTTAGCCTTGTTATTTTTAATAAACAACTTTCTCACTAAGATAAATAAAAACACAGATGACGCTTTAGTTAGTGTCGTCTCATTAGCAATAATTGCTCCAGTAATCATTATATCATTTGGTGACTTGGGCATTACATTTGGATCCAAAATAGCGCATATCATTCAAATTGCATCAAACATATACCCGACAATATCAGGTGCTATTATTGGTGCATTCATGATCTTTATAGTCTTTTTCGGTCTACATTGGGGATTGCTGCCACTTATCTTAGCCAACATCAGTAATGATGGTGACAATATCGCACCTTTATGGGCCTGTTCTACTTTTGCTCTAATGGGGGTTGCATTAGCCTGTCTTGTTATAAATAAAAACTATCGTACTATCTCATTTTTATCTTTATTTTCAGGGCTTTTTGCAGGGATTACAGAACCAATAACTTATGGGATATTGGTTAAATTCAAGAAAACAATCCCAATTGCCATGCTATCTGGCTCTATTGGTGGTGCATTTAATGGATTTCACAACATACGTTTGATGGATGTTGGGTTTCATAGTGTTCTTTCTTTGCAACTATTCACACCAATAAGCATGTATTTAATCGGCATATCCATTAGTTTTTTTGCTGCATTCTTAATGTGCATCATCTTAAAAAAGAAAGTTTTTCAATAATTCAAAAATAGTCACTGGTTATTACAACTGGTGACTATTTTTTTAACACCCGTTAACGGCAGCCCCTTCTTATAACACATTCACCTGCTCAATATCGACATAAAGTCATCCCAAATTCGAGATATAATCATTTATATGATTTTTAAGAAACCATTCAAAGTCAACCTAAAAATAAAAATATTTATAATTACCAAAATGCACTATCAATAACACCCTAATCACGCAGATTAAAAACTATTTATACGCAAGGAAAACTGTTTTTGATAATGACAGAGACTGGTACATTGAGAGAGAAATGGGGAGTGACAGAAAATACACCAGCCATATAATTTAATTATATAAATTACACGTTAATTTTAACCACATACAACTTAAAATAAAAAAGAGGCCACAAGTGTGGCCTCTCTCATTATCTATTACATTTTACCACCAAGCCTCTGCTTGAATACCAAAACTTAGCTGATGATCTTTAGAGTCACTAAATGAAAAACTGTCGATTTCATTTTTATCTACTTTGATATAACTGCTATAGAATCTAATTTCAGGACGAACATTCATCATACTTCTGCCCGGTGAAATAATATGGGCCAAAGTCAATTTCTTCCCTGACTCATCATATGAAACATCATCTAATTTATTGGTTTGTTTAAACCAACCCATTTCAAATGCTGTTTTGTTATTCGTGTTCCATACATAAGCCGGTCTTGCTACGACATTAAATGAATTGGATGAATCATAATATTTATCTCCAGCTGCAGCCGTATCTTTTGCATGTGCATAAACAATTGCATGTTCAAAAATCACATTATTAGACAAATCGAATTCGCCCGCATTTGTCACGCGCCATCCAAATGCATCATGGTTATCTGTATTGGTAAGATATAAAGATGGACGACCTCTTACATTAGCATAGTTACCTGCTAAGTTTTTATTCGCAGCCTGAATAGAAAACTGGTTAGTACCTTTATCTAACTTCGTATCGATAATGGCAGTCAAACGAGCTGAATTATCAGCAGTATAGATATCATTACTGTCCTCTAATGCACTTTGACTATCGGTCTTGTTGGCAAGGAAATAGTTAGCAACTAATTCTAGTTTTGAATTATTTGTAATAGGCAGTTGAGCATATCTGATATCAAACATATTGACATTAAAATCATTTGTAGAGCTAATTGTAGTTGTATCTGTTGAATCAGCATCAGTAATATCAGCATCTTGTCTTATGATTCCTGCAGAAAACATCCCTTTACCTGCAGTAACATTTTCTATACCAGCCCCATTACCTGTTGTTCTTAATATTTTATAATCTAACATTTGGATTTCTCTTAAATTGAAACCCCGTTTGCCTGCCCAGATTGTAGCACCTGGATCAAATGGCAACATTCCTTTAGCAGTAATATAAAAATCTGTCATGCCAAAGTTATTACTACCGATATCAACCATTTCACTTTCTTTCTTCATCGCTGAAACATTTTCAAACTTAGTAACAGCACTGAATGACTTACCTTGATCGTCTTTATATATATCTTGTGACAGCAGAAGAATTAAATCGCCATCAGCCTCATTCCCTAGTCGACCTAATTTTCCTGTAGCCCATACTTGTTGGTCGCCATTAGTTGAACCGGAAAAACCGCCACGACCATAACCATGAAAATCTAATGCATATGAATTAGATATTCCTCCCATTGAACTAATGATTGCTGCTGCTAAAAATGTTTTATTAAGTACTTTCATGACTTCATCCTTGCTGAGGTGTTAATTCATGTATATTAATATCACAAATCATGAAACCGATTGCATTATCATGCAAAAAGAATGATATTGATCACCAATAATATTTTTAACATTAAAATTTAACACCAAAAACACGACTAAAATCACACTACCAACTGCAACAAAATAGATAATTTGTTGTTCATTAGTGATTGCTTTACCATAAATGCCACCTAAATTAGGTAAGCATGACGAAAACACACCAAAAAACGCAATCGGTTTCAAATGTGATAAATACAGAACCAACGAATAAAAGTAGGTTTCCTATATTGCATTGATGCACGACATGTACGGCAATAAACATTCAATTCAGGAGTAATGATGAATTCAGTATGGATCCAGAGCCTAGCGGTACTATCTCTCTCCACTGTCTTACATGGCTGTGCTATGTCAGGATCACCAGCAGAGGATGATTTGCTAATGAATGATTCGAGACCACAGGCGACACGCTCATTAACGCAAGCAACACTATGCTGCCAGGCTTTCAAAGATATCACCTATATTCCGTTGAATCGGGGAAAGGTTATTATCAACAGCCACTCCCCTGCGATGATGTTTGCAGGGGAAAAAAGTTATTTCTACGCAGCCAAAATTCTGGATCATCAGCGGAGCAGCGCGTTAACGGTGCAATCGTTAATCGGCAAAACCGTATTTCCAGCACAGTTACAATTATTAGATGCTCATTTCCAACCCACTAGAACAATCCCTTTTTCAGACTTTGCAGTTACTGATGCAAAATTACTGTCCGACCCCAGTTTAAAGACCCAAATTACTCTACTTCCAGAGGAAAACTATCTCATCATTTATGCGGATATGCGCCAATTAGATAAAACGATTGCTATTCCCCACCCAGAACAACTTAAAGAAAAAGCAATGGATGTGAAGGGGTTATCTTATTCTGAATTGGAAATTCCATTTTCACCTTGGGGTTTAATTGATATGCAAATTGATACACAACCAAATCAATTAAAAAACCTATTAAATACGCAGACGCCACTTATCGGCGCAGTTAGCAATCAATCTGCAATAAATGAACCGTCCGCAAATCCAAAAACAGAAGTACAAATGTCGACGCCTCATGAAGAACAGATAAAAACCAGCGAGCAAACGCACCGATATTATCGATTGGCGATTCAACAAGCCGTTGTTGATGGTCATTTAGAGCAAGCCATGCAGCTTGTATCTGAAGGGAAAAGACTGGGTATCACTGATGTTGAGCAGACATTCATCGACGCCGTAAAACAGCAAAAATAGACGTCAATAAAAAGCCGGATTGAACACGGGGCGGCTCAATCCGGCAAAACAGGTGTTAGGACGCACAAGGTAAGATATTCAGGCGCTTACCATTTCCACTACCTGACTCGATCAGAGTTCATTTCCGTTGGTCGCAATGACATCTTTGTACCAGTAGAAGCTTTTCTTCCGCAGACGACGGCCTGTGCCTTGCCCTTCGTTGTCTTTATCCACATAGATAAAACCGTAACGTTTTTTCATTTCGCCGGTTGAGGCGCTAACCAGATCAATCGGCCCCCAGGTGGTGTAGCCCATCAGTTCTACGCCATCGGCGATGCCTTCGGCCACTTGCTCTAAATGGTCGCGCAGGTAGTCGATACGATAATCATCGTTAATGGAATCATCTGCGTTGACGGCATCCACCGCACCTAAACCGTTTTCCACAATGAACAGTGGTTTTTGATAACGGTCATACAGTTGGTTCAGGATAATACGCATACCTTTCGGATCGATCTGCCAACCCCATTCTGACGCTTTCAGGTAAGGGTTCATCAGGCCGCCCATCAGGTTGCCACCGGTTTTTTCCCGACGATCAGGGTCGGCACTTTCCACTTGGCTCATGTAATAGCTGAAGGCGACATAATCAACCGCGTACTGTTTCAGAATTGCTTCGTCACCGGCCACCATGTCAATTTCAAAACCATTTTCGCGGAATAGACGTTTGGCGTAAGACGGGTAATAACCACGCGCCTGAACGTCACCGAAGAACAGCATCTGGCGATCTTTCGCCATTGCTTTCAGTGTATCGTCCGGGTTGCAAGTGTCAGGGTAAGTCGGCCATGCGGCGATCATGCAACCAATTTTGGCATCCGGAATGATCTCATGACAGGCTTTCACCGCCAGTGCGCTGGCTACTAATTGATGGTGAGCAGCTTGGAATTGCAACTGCAGCTTGTTTTCACCTTCTTTAATCACCAAACCTGCGGCGGTGAACGGTGCATGCAACACACAGTTGATTTCGTTGAACGTCATCCAGATTTTGACTTTTTCTTTGTAACGTTCAAACACGGTTTTACAGTAGTTTTCATATGCTGCGATCAGGGCACGACTGCGCCAGCCACCATGTTTAGTCACCAAGCCTAATGGCAAATCATAGTGATTTAATGTCACCACTGGCTGCATGCCTTTGCTCAGCAGGTCATCGAACACGTCGTCATAATATTGCAGGCCCGCTTCATTCGGTTGGACATCATCACCGTTCGGGAAAATACGTGACCAGCCGATAGAGAGACGCAGGCAGTTAAAGCCCATTTCCGCGAACAACGCGTTGTCGTCTTTATAGGTGTGATAGAAATCGATCGCGCTATGGTAAGGAAAATCACCAAGCTTGCCATCTAACACGGGCTCAGAGTTCAGAATGCCACGTGGCATCACATCGGCCACGGATAACCCTTTACCACCCACGTTGTAAGCGCCTTCAACCTGGTTAGCCGCAATCGCGCCACCCCAGAGGAAATTTTTTGGAAACTTGCCAGTCATGATCAGAAATCCTTTAATGTTGTTTTTATTTGTTATTGATACTCAAAGTAATTGACGTTGCAGCAAGGCGACACGTGAGCGAATTCCCATGAACATAGACAGGCTATGTGATTAGGGTGAGTGAACGCCGTCAACGATGTTTTAACTTCAAGAACGAAGAGTATTAAGACTCAAAGAGTATGCCGCTGTGTTCACCCCTGAAGTGGGCATACTCTCTGAGTGCTTAATAATTACGCGGCTTGAGCGGCTGGAATATTTTGACGCTGACGGTGTAATTCAATCAGCTCTTCAATCATTTCGCGCGCCAGCATCGAGGTCATGATGTGGTCTTGTGCATGCACCATGATCAGGTTTACTGGAATTTTGCCGCAACCTTCATCCATACCAATCAAGGTGGTCTGAACATCATGAGCACGCTTTGACGCGGCACTGGCTTCTGCTAACTGTTCATTCACCAACGTCCAATCACCTTGCTTGGCGGCACGCAGTGCCTGCATGGCACAACTACGCGCTTCGCCAGCATTGATGATGAGTTCCATCACAGTTGATTCCATATCCATTTCTACATCTCCAACTTTATTAATTCTGAGTTACGCAGCATCAGGCTGAGCATTCATTTCTGCTTCGTTCGCTGCTTCCTGCTCCAGCAGTTGTTTTTCATAAATCTTGAAGAACGGCAGGTAAATCATGAAATCAACTACCAGCAGAGCAATTACCATCAGGCCGTTACCCATCTGCCAGCCGGCACCCCATGCTGCGCCGATTGGCGCAGGTGCAGTCCAAGGCACCAGTGAAATCACTTTGCCAATCAGACCAGTGCTTGCTGCAAACCATGCGATAGTGGCGTTCACCATTGGTGCCACCACGAATGGGAAGAACAGGATTGGGTTCATCACGATTGGGCTACCAAAAATAACCGGTTCGTTGATGTTGAAAATGGCCGGCACGATGCCTAATTTACCGATGGCACGCAGGTGCGCCGATTTACTGCGGGTGTACATAATCACCAATGACAACGTCGCACCTGAACCGCCCAACACGATGAAGAATGACCAGAACGCTTCAACGAAGATGTGTGGCAGTGCTTGGCCAGCCGCCAGTGCGTCTTGGTTCAGGCCCAAGTTCACCAGATAGAACGGCGCCAGAATACCGCCGACAATCGCCGCGCCATGGATACCGGCAAACCACAGAGTGTGGCACAGGAACACCGCGAACAGGATCGCTGGCAGTGAGTCAGCTGCAGAAATCAATGGTTTGAATACCGCCATGATCAGTTCAGGCAGCAACATGCCAAATTGATGTTGCAGGAACAGATTCAGCGGGTAAATGGTCAGAATAACAATCAATGCCGGGATCAGCAGATTGAATGACTGACGGATTTTTTCCGGTACTTGTTCTGGCAATTTGATACCGATGTTGCGCACTTTCAGGAAACGCATCAGCTCAGTAACGTAGATACCCACGATGATGGTGGTGAAAATACCAGTGCCGCCCAAGAAACTGGCTGACAAAGTGCCATCTTTCATCGGTGCTGCAATCAGCAGGAAGGTCATCAGTGACAACATGGCGCAAGGGAAGGCGTCCAATTTGTAGCTTTGCGCCAGGTTATAGGCGATCCCCGCACTGATGTAACAAGCCATGATACCCATCGACATATTGAACGGGGTCATGATCTCGTTGAAGTAGGCCTTGGACATGGCATTCCACCATTGACCGAGGAAGAAGGTGGTGTCTGGTGAAAATGGCGGGAAAGCAAACACCAGCAGGAATGAACCCACAATCATGAATGGCATCGCGCCGATAAAACCATCACGTACCGCCATGATATGACGTTGCGTACCCGCACGAGCCGCAATCGGGCTCACTTTGTTTTCGATAAAATCAAAAAATGCATTAGACATAAGAGTCTCCCTGACGTGTCTGTTATTGCATCATGGCCAATGCATCAGCGAGGATCTTATCGCCACGCATCATGCCATAATCCATGCTGTTGATGACAGCAATTGGTTTGCCTGCCGCATCGGCTTTCTTTTTGAACTCTTCAAATTTGTATTTAATTTGCGGCCCGAGCAGACAACAGTCGAACTTTGGTAACGTGCTATCGAACTCTTCCATGGCGACCGCAATGATTTCGGCTTCGATGCCTTTCTGAGCAGCAGACTGCTTCATTTTGTTGACGACCATACTGGTTGACATACCAGCGGCGCAGCATAAGAAAATCTTTTTCATAGTGTCTAACCCCAGGGTTTCCCCAGATATTCTAATGTGTGTGTTGTTGTGCAGGTGCCCCCAAGCAGCGCTGCAACCGGTTGCATATTCCCATAGACTGAAACCGGTTTCTGTGAGTTATTTCGCAAAACGTAAGAGGAATGAAACGGGCAGGATTTTTTGTGATCTACGTACACAAATGAAGGAAACGGTACTCGTTTGGTATAAAAAAGGCCCCTTGAATAGGAGCCTTACGTTCTAAAACCAACAATCGGTTATTTACCGCCGTTTTTCGCGATCAACTCGTTGTACCAGAAGAAGCTCTTTTTCTTGGAACGTTTCAGATCTTTCAAGTCAAACTCATCGCGGTTCACGTGGATGAAACCGTAACGCTTGCTGCAACCCTGATGCGTTGAGACCAAGTCAATCGCCGACCATGGGCAGAAGCCAAATACCTCAACACCATCGGTGATCGCCAGCTGAATTTGATCGATGTGTTTTTGCAGGAAGTCGATGCGATAATCATCATTGATCGAACCGTCTGCTTCCACTTTATCAAACGCACCCAGACCATTTTCGGTGATGATCAGCGGCAATGCATAACGCTCATAAATCTCACGCAACGTGTTACGGAAACCAACCGGGTCAATTTCCCAGCCAAAGGCATTTTTACTCAAATTCGGGTTCGAAGCACCTTTAAACACCCCCACTTCACCCACGACGATCTGCTGATCACCGGTCGAACCGCGATCGCTGGCATCACCCGTGCTGGCGGCAACGGTCATGGTGGAGTAGTAGTTAAACGCGATGAAATCAGGCTTCGCCGCAGCCATAATTTCCATATCACCTTCTTCGATATCCGGAGTAGCATTACGCTCTTCCAGGAAGCTCCAGGCGATATTGTTATAACGACCATACACCGCCATATCCAGATATAACCAGTTACGGATCGACGAGCAATTGCTGGCGGCCAGCACATCTTCTGGTTTCGACGAGGCCGGGTAAATCGCTGAAATATTCGGAGCTGGGCCGATCTTCGCGTGTGGCAGAATTTCGTGACACGCCTTCATGGCTTTGGCTTGTGCCAGCAACATGTGATGGTTTTGCTGATAGAGATCTTTTTCCGGATTTTCCACCGCCACACTGCTCTTCGTGCCAATCGCATCACCGTGCAAGATCATCATGTTCTGTTCGTTGATGGTCAGCCAGTATTTCACTCGGTCACCATACAATTCGAACAGGGTTTCACAATAGAATGCAAACGCATCAACGGTATGACGATTCGACCAACCGCCTTTCAATTGCAGTGCATACGGCAGATCAAAGTGATAGATAGTCACGATCGGTTCGATATTGTGGGCTTTTAACTCATTGATCAGATTGTTATAAAATGCCACACCCATCGGATTAATTTCGCCCGTGCCATTTGGGAAAATACGCGTCCAGGCAATCGAGAAACGATAGGCTTTTAAGCCCAATTCCGCGAACAATTTAACGTCTTCTTTATAGTGATGGTAATGATCGCTGGTCACTTTAAAATCGGTGGTGCCAGGCACCACTGGCGCCATATCAATCACCGACGGGCCTTTGCCATCTTTATCCCACGCGCCTTCTACCTGATATGCCGAGGTCGAACCACCCCAGAAAAAGTCCGCTGGAAAATCTTTTAATTTTTTATGCAGCATTTAATTTCTCCGTACCTGAAAGAGATCAAGCTTCACCCTGACTGGTGAAGCCTTATAAAATCAGCTAGTTGTAACAGCAGTCGTCGTGGCCATTGGTTTTCTTTGGCTCGCTGCGTTGACGGTTTTATTCTCAAAACCGAACATCAGGGTCAGTAATAACGCCAGACCGAAACCGGTTCCAATTCCAATAGCATATTGCAGGACTGGTGTGAAAACTGGGATGGACAGCAAGCTATGGAAGGCAAATGCGGTCTGTTTCGCTTGGAAAGCACCGTTTAATGCACCACCGACTGCGCCCGCGAGCACCACAATCGGAATGGTGCGGCGGAAACGCATGATCAGGCCGTAGATGATTGGTTCGGTGACGCCAGCCAGTAAGCCAGTTACTGTTGCCGGGCCCGCCAGTGCTTTCACATTAACGTCTTTACTGCGCAGGAAGATGGCCAATGCCACCCCCATCTGAGCGAAGGTCGCGGGCGCCCACATTCCAGATATCGGATCGCCACCGGCACCTAAGTTAGCAATGATGATCGGCACGATGCCCCAATGCAGACCCAGCACCACCAGAAACATCATCGAGCCGCCAATCACTGCACCGGTCAGGATGCCGCTGTGCGCACTCAGCCAGTTGATACCGTCGGCAATCAGATTACCCAGATAAACCCCGAACGGGCCAAATGCCAGGACGGTCATTGGTACAATCACCAGCAGACACAGCATCGGCACCATAAACATCTGGATGTTATGCGGGCAGACACGCTTCAGGAATTTTTCCAACACCGCCAGAATAGCCACCGCAATAAACACTGGGAATACGGTAGAGGCGTAGTTGATCGCTACTACCGGAATACCGAAAAAGGTCGCGGTGTGTGAACCAATCAGGCCGGTAAAATTCGGTTCTAGCAGTGCCGCACCAATTGCACCACCGATATACCCATTGGCACCCATTTTGATGGCTGCCGAGATACCGAGCAGCACTGGCAGGAAGTAGAACACCGAGTTCGCTGCTGCTGCCAACACCAGATAGGTGCTGCTGGTGGCATCCATCCAACCCATCATGGTTAACACCGCCAGCAGGGCTTTGATCATGCCAGAACCAGCCATGGCACCAATCAACGGCGAGAAGCTGCCCGACACCACTTCAAAAATGCGACTGCCAATATTGCCTTTCGGTTTGCTCTCGGTGCGTTCAGCACTGGATACCATGCCGCCACTGAGTAGACTCATTAACTCTTTGTAAACATGCGACACGTGGCTGCCGACGATCACCTGAAACTGGCCACCACTTTCTACCGCACTTAGAATTCCATCTAAGTTTTTTAATTCTTCTTTTTTTGCTTTGCCATTGTCGTGCAGCGTAAAACGTAAACGAGTCGCGCAATGCACCAATGCATCCACATTTTCTGCGCCGCCAACCAGCTGCAGAATTGTTTTTGCCAAACCTGAATAACTCATGTGAAAACCTCTACGGCTTAAGAACCAGTGTGTTTTTTATTGGTTATGACAGATGGCTCACAGCCACTGTCTTATGGATACAATAAAATGCAACCGGTTGCACAACTACACAAAGAGATCATTTTTGTGATGACAATCGCAAAGATAGCCAGGTAAACGGTACTAATTCATCTCAAATGTAACCGGTTTCTGTTGACTGACTAAACTGAAATAAAAAGAATAAACAGCCGGAATTCGTCAAATGAAACACATTCGGGATAAAAAAATTCATATCCAAATCTTTACTCTGGTGATGTGTCTTTTGTTTTTACTCGGGTTACCGGTACAAGCAACATCGTTGATTGCCATAGAAAATGGCCTGTTACAAGGTAGAGAAGCCAATGGAGTTATTTCCTTTAAAGGTATTCCTTATGCCGCTCCACCTATAGGCGCTTTCCGCTGGCGAGCTCCGCAGCCGGTAAAAAATTGGTCTGGTGTTCGCCAATCCAGTCAGTTTAGGCACGACTGTATGCAATATCCAACGCCGGAGGATCAAGCCTTACCAAAGACAGTTTTATCCGAAGATTGCTTGGTACTAAATATTTGGCGGCCCGCCACTGCGTCCCACACTAAACTTCCCGTCATGGTTTGGATTTATGGTGGTGGTTTTGTCGATGGTGACACTTCCGCCGATATTTATGATGGAACTGAATTCGCTAAGCGCGGTGTCATTTTGGTTAGTTTTAACTATCGCGTAGGCCGTTTTGGATTTTTCGCTCACCCTGTATTAAGTAAAGAAAACGCCGATGGTGTATTAGGGAATTATGCGTACATGGATCAAATCGCCGCCTTAAAATGGATACAGCGCAATATCTCTGCATTCAGTGGCGACCCCAATAATGTCACCTTGTTTGGTGAATCTGCTGGCGGTTACGCCATCCATGCCCTCATGACCTCACCGTTAGCAAAAGGCCTCTTTCATAAAGCTATTATTGAATCCGGTGGCGGACGGATAGAAGAAGATAGCAATATCCGGATGCAAAAACCGAGCGACAATGGCTACCCCTCTGCAGAAGAAATAGGCTTACGATTTGCAGAAATGCATCATATTTTTGGACGTGATATCAAAGCGTTGAGTGCATTAAGAGCGTTATCAGCCATTGATGTGATAGATAAGCAGAATATGGAAACGGAAATGGATAGTGATGATGGAAAAACCTTCTCCGGCGCCATGATCGACGGAAAATTGGTGACCACCAATCCTACGTATATCTACGAAGCTGGCGCCGGTATAGATATTCCGTTGATTGTCGGCGCAACCAGCAATGATGTGGGGTTCCCACCGGAGATCAGCTCCATGCAACAAGCTCTAGACTTGCTCGGGCACGATCACAGCGAGCAGGTCAAACAACTCTACAACCCAAACGATATGTATATTTTCCCGGCTGTTGCTGACTTAATCGCCGGTGATCAGATCATGATTGAACCCGCCAGATTCATTGCCAGAACCGCAGCGTCACAAGGGCAACCCGTATACGAATATCGCTTTTCGTATGTAGCTAGCTCGCTGTGGGCAACCGTTCCAGGCGCCATGCATGCCAGCGAAGTAGCCTATGTTTTTAACACCCTACCGTCTGTGCTTGACCATAAGGTCAGTAAAGAAGATCAGGCGATGGCAGAGCAAATACAAACCTATTGGGTCAATTTTGCCAAAACCGGCAATCCGAATGCGCCCGGGTTACCCTACTGGGCGCCATACACGAGACAACGTGATGAGCTGCTGATTTTTTCAGCTCACGGAGCACCAGAGACTCGTACACAACCCGACCCATGGCGGCAACGACTCGATCTTATTGAGTCGCTAGCCCAGAAATAGCTGCAGCCACTATGGTCGCGTCACATAATCCAGCACCTGTGCCATCAGCAGGCTCAGTTGCTGATATTGCACCTCACTGGCAGCTAAAATCGTATCGGCATCTTGAATAAAACTGCCGCCGGTTAGCTCGTCGGCACAATGCAACACCATGCTGCGGGCGTTGTCTGCTGTCGTTTCCAGATGACATTGCAAACCAATCACACGCTGACCCAGTTGGAAGATCTGATTATTGCAGGCCACACTGCTGGCTAATAACACCGCATTGGCTGGTAATTCAAAGGTTTCGCCATGCCAATGAAAGACATGCATACTCGCTGGTAACGACAATACATCGCCCGATGCCGCGACGGCGGTAATATCAAACCAGCCGATCTCTTTGGCATAGTTAGAATAAATGCGGGCACCCTGACAGCTGGCGATCAACTGGGCTCCCAAGCAGATGCCAACAATCGGTTTTTCCACCGCAATCGCCTGTGCCAGAAAGGTTTTTTCCGCCACCAGCCAAGGGTAATGCGATTCATCATTCACACTCATCGGCCCGCCGAGCACAATCAGCAGATCGACATCCACCACCTCAGGTAACGGCTCATTGGCATATAAACGGCAATAATGCACTTCTGCGTTGTGCTGTGTTAACCAAGGTTGAATATTGCCTAATTCTTCGAAAGGAACGTGTTGTAAAACGAAAACGCGCATGGTCTTGTTCCGCATAATGACTTAAAACTGGATGAATAAAACAGACCACAGCGGCTCAGCATTCAACAGATAACAGAGCAAAAAAGGGCCGCTGCCTGAATGCGTCATATTCTCAATTCAGACAGCAGAAGGGAAGGCTAAATTTGCGATTGCAGATAATTCTGCAAGCCAATCTGATCGATCAAACGCAGTTGTTTTTCCAGCCAGTAGGCATGGTCGACTTCCGTATCATCCAGCTGTTTTTCCAGCATTTCACGGGTCTGATAGTCCTGTTCCGCTTCACAAAGCTTAATGGCTGCCTTCAGGTTTTTGACCACACTGTATTCCAGTTGCAGATCGCTGTTCAGCATATCCGGCACGGTTTTGCCCACATTCAGCGGCTCACGCAGCGTCATCTCCGGTGTACCTTCGAGAAACAGAATGCGCTCAATGATCCACGCCGCATGTTGTTTTTCTTCATCCGACTCGTGGCTGATACGTTCAAATAATTTGTTGTAGCCCCAATCCTGATACATACGGGAATGAATAAAATACTGATCGATGGCCGTTAATTCGCCCGCCAGTAGCTTATTCAATTCCGCAATGACAATCGGTTTTCCTTGCATGATTCTCCCCTTACATCTGGCTTTGCAGATAGTTCTGAATACCGGTCGTCGCGATCAGATTCTGCTGTGTTTCCAGCCAATCCAGATACTCTTCTTCATATTCCAGAATATCTTCCAACAGATCGCGGGTGACAAAATCGGCTGATTGCTCAGCAAGCTGGATCGCTTCGCGCAATAACAGCAACTGATCTTGCTGCAGCGACAAATCACATTGCAGCATCTCTTCCGCATGCTCACCGATGCGCAAATATTCCAGATTCTGTAAATTAGGTAGACCGTCTAAAAACAAGATCCGCTCAATCAGGGCATCGGCTTGTTTCATGTCTTTGATCGATTTTTTGAACGCATGTTCATTCAACGCATTAAAACCAAAATGGCGGAACAAGCGCGCGTGCAGGAAATATTGATTGATGGAACTCAACTCCCAGGTCAGCACCTTGTTGAGCATCGCAATGACTGCTTTATCTCCTTGCATGGCCAATCCTCATGTGGTGAAAAGCTATACGATTTAGCCTAATCCTTACGGTGGATTTAGCAACTAAATTAACATGTATCACACATCCTTTTTACAGTTTAGTACATTAGCGTTGCCGTATAAAAAAACAGCAAATCTATTGCACTACATCTTAATGAGAATTATTATTAAATGGAGTAAAGCAGGAGGTTGCGATGATCATTTGTCATTGTCATGCAGTAAATGACCGGCAGATTAAAGAGGCTGTTGAAAACGGCATTGATACTGTACGCGGCTTACACCGCGAATTAAAGGTGGGTAGTACTTGCGGACGTTGCCTGCCCCAGGTGCGTCGTGTGCTGGAAACCACCTTGTTACAAATCGCCGAACCCTCCACCACAAAGCGGGTTGCCTAAAAACGCCGTAACTCGCTTTTCCCGACCCGAACCCCACATCTGGGGCCCCACCCGTATCAATACGTTTTCTATTATTGCCAATAATAAAATGGTAAATAGCTAACAATATTTCCACAATCGGCAATATCTGGCGCTTTGTAATTTTACCTTAGCAATATCTTAAGCCATGCTTACAACGTATCGGATCACGGATAGAGCCTATGCTACTGGAATTGATTAAAGGTGTGGCACTGTTGTTATCGCTGTGTTTATTGCAGGGATTTAATGTGCGCCTTTGTCAGGGGCATAAAGTATTACAACAAATCATCGCCGGATTGCTGTTTGGTGGCATTACTGTGATCGGCATGATGGTGCCGGTGCATATCGCGGAAGGGGTTATCTTTGATGCCCGTTCGGTCATTCTGATCATGGCCGGCCTATTTGGCGGCCCTGCCGTCGCGATTAGCGCTGGTCTGATTGCAGGAGTCTATCGCTTCTGGTTGGGTGGCGGTGGTTATCCGGTGGGTCTGGCCACCATTATAGCCTGTGTTTTACTCGGGCTGGCTTATCGTCGAATTTGTCGGGCCGGTTGGATCAAAAATGGCCCCATTGAATTGCTATTATTTGGGTTTGTTGCCCATGTGATCATGGTGCTGATATTCACGCAGCTACCGGCCTCCGTGCTCACTACCGTGATGCACGATATCGCGCTTCCTTATGTGTTTACCTTTTCCCTTGGCACCATGATCCTTGGTCTGATGATGCAGGATATTGTGAACCGGACCAACACTGAATTGGCATTACACACCAGTGAATCGCGTATGCGGGCGATTGTGCAAGCGATCCCCGATTTAATGGTGATCATTGATGAAGATGGCCATTACATTGACGTGTTGCCCTCGACCAATCATCAATTATACGAACCCGCCTTGGCTCTGATCGGCAAAACATTACACAGCGAACTCCCGCCAGAAAACGCAGATAAATTATTAGCCACTGTCCGCGATAGCATCCGTCTGCAACAGACACAAACCATTGAGTATGAGCGCGACGGCATTATCGGTCGCCGGCTGGTGGAAGGACGGGCACAACCACTGGGGTATACCGTTCACAATAAACAAGTTGTTGTGTTCCTGGCGCGGGACATTACCGATCGCAAAATTAAAGAAGATGAAATCGCCTATCTGGCCTTTTACGACCCTCTGACTGGCTTGCCGAACCGGCGCTTATTGCAAGATCGTCTGCATCAGGCCATGGCCAACAGTAAACGCAGCGGACAGCGCGGTGCGTTGTTGTTTATTGATCTGGATAACTTCAAAACCCTGAATGACACCTTAGGCCATGACAAAGGCGATCTGCTGCTGCAACAGGTGGCCACCCGCATTGGTGAATGTGTGCGGGAGTGCGATACCGTCGCGCGGCTGGGCGGGGATGAATTTGTCGTCATGCTGGAAGAATTAAGCCACATCGAAGAGGTCGCCGCTGCGCAGGCTAAAATGCTTGGGGAAAAAATTCTGGTGAAATTACGGCACCCTTACCTGATTGCCGGTTATGAACATAACAGCAGTGCCAGTATCGGCATTACCTTATTCCAGGCACATCAGGAAAGCAGTGATGAGTTGATGAAACGCGCCGATATCGCCATGTATCAAGCCAAATCGGCCGGACGTAACACACTACGCTTCTTTGACAATAAAATGCAGGCGATCGTGACCTCGCGTGCTGAACTGGAAAATGATCTGCGGGAAGGCATTCGCCAGCAACAATTGCTTCTGCATTATCAGCCGCAGGTTGATGCAAATGGACAGATCACGGGGGCTGAAGCGTTAGTACGCTGGCAACATCCACTGCGAGGCATGGTCTCTCCCGCCGAATTTATTCCATTAGCGGAAGAAAGCGGTTTAATTTTAGCCTTGGGCGATTGGGTTTTATATGAAGCCTGTCAACAGTTACGTCGCTGGACGGAACAACCGACGCTGGCGCATCTTTCTTTGGCCGTGAATATCAGCGCCCGACAGATCCACCAGCCTGACTTTGTCGATCAAATTTTAGCGGCCATTCATAACGCGGACATAACACCCAGCAGTCTGAAACTGGAACTCACCGAGAGTTTATTACTGGAAGACACCGAAGATATCATCCACAAAATGACGGCTCTGAAAGCTTGTGGTGTTGGTTTTTCACTGGATGACTTTGGTACTGGGTATTCATCACTGGCGTATCTGAAACGCTTGCCGTTGGATCAACTAAAAATCGACCAATCGTTTGTTCGCGACCTGCTCACTGATCCAAATGATGCCGCAATTGCCAGCACCATCGTTACTCTGGCACAAAGTATGGGGTTGAATGTCATTGCCGAAGGGGTGGAAACCGAAGCCCAACGGCAACGTCTAGAAGAGTTGGGCTGTTATGCTTACCAAGGTTATCTCTTTGGCCGCCCAGCCCCTGCAGATATGCTCTCCGTTGCCACCGCTGAAAAAATAGCTTAAAAAACCAAAATGGATTCTATTGAACCTAGAATAGACCCAATTACAGGCATATTATATCTGTGAATCACGTCACAGTATGTCTGCACATTCCGACATCTCTGCTATTCAATTTTAACTGACGAATTAATAACCGGTGCTCTGGAGGAGTTATGCTGGGTCCATGGATCAACAGTGGCGCATTATTAGTGGGTGGAGCGCTGGGTTCTTTGCTCGGAAAGGTTATCCCCAAACGAGTCAAAGAATCCTTACCACTCAGCTGCGGTATTATTTCTGCAAGTATTGGCTCGGTGATGATGAATAAAGTGCATACGATCCCACCGGTTGCGATGGCGATGCTCACAGGTGCCTTTATCGGTGAAATCCTATTTCTGGAAAAACGACTGGAACAAGCGATTAACTGGCTACAAAACCGCATTACCAAAGGCTCATCTACCCATTTACCGCCCAGTTTTGTGCTGAAATTTGTCACCATTTTGGTGTTGTTCTGTGTCAGTGGTATGGGGATTTTTGGCTCTATGCAGGAAGGGATCAGTGGCGATGCCACGATCCTTATTACTAAATCAATTCTCGATCTATTTACCGCGATTATTTTCGCCACCGAACTCGGCCTGTCGGTGATGTTGATTGCTATCCCACAGATTGCCATTCAGAGTTCTTTATTTTTCGGCGCCATTTTATTGTTGCCACTGATCACGCCAGCCATGCAGGCCGACTTTTCAGCCTGTGGTGGTATTGTGATGCTGGCAACCGGCCTACGCATCTGCGGTATCAAAATCTTCCCGATCGTTAACATGTTGCCAGCACTTATTCTGGTCATGCCCTTCTCGGCTCTGTGGGCACACTTCTCGGGGTAAATAGCACTACGATTTCGGTAGTTTTTACGGCTTAAACCACGCCAAACAGGCTTCCGGCTCATCACCTAAATACCAGTGCACATATGACGCCAGCAAACGCCCCTGCTGATAGACAGGCTCCGGTTTACCATGAACCGGATGTTGCGCTTCTAACGCGCATGCAGCGCGGATCTGGCTGCTGGAAAAATGGAAAGTATGCCCACGCACTTCGCCAAACGGAAAGGCGGCTGAAAGCACACCAAGGCCTGAGAGTCGTGGCTCCATCAGTGCTTCGCCGGGCAACACCCCCAACAGATCACGGCGATGGCCCTCTTTATTAGTCAGGCCATTAAGCAGATAGAGCATACCGCCACACTCGGCGACTGTCGGTTTGTCGGCCTGCACATGCGCGCGGATCGATTGCAGCATAGTTTGGTTATCAGCCAGCTCATCAAGGTATAACTCAGGGTAACCACCGGGCAGATATAACGCATCGGCTTCCGGCATGACATGATCGTTAATCGGCGAGAAAAAGCGCAATTGGGCACCCATTTGCTGCAAAATTTGCAAATTATCACGGTAAATAAAGCTAAATGCCGCATCACGCGCGACCGCAATTGTTACGCCGGTTAACCCTTCTCCATACACCTTATTGCTGATCGGGTAACTGAATTCGCTGGCAGGCGGCAGCTGTAATGCACAGTGGCTGGCCAGTTGTGCGGCGGCTAAATCTAAGCGCTGCTCGAGATCGGACAATTCACTCGCCTGCACTAAACCTAAATGCCGCTCTGGTAAAGTGATCGCCTCATTCGAGGGCATATAGCCACAAAAATGAATGCCTTCCGGCAGGCTTTGCTGCAAATAACGCGCATGACCGGCACTGTTCACGCGGTTCGCCACCACGCCGAACACTTTTAAATCGGGCTTATAGTTCGCCAACCCATACACCAGCGCACCAAACGTCTGCGCCATCGCCGAGCCATCAACCACCAGCAGCAGGGGAATATGAAACAGGCGCGCAATATCGGCAGAACTGGTGTGACCATCATAGAGGCCCATCACCCCTTCAATCAAAATCAGATCGGCTTCTTGTGCGGCTTCTGCCAGCCGCCGACGGCAATTTGCTTCACCCATCATCCACAGATCGAGCTGATGTACCGGTGCACCGGAGGCTTGTTCCAACAGCATCGGGTCGAGAAAATCCGGCCCGGTTTTAAACACCCGCACCTTCTTACCTTGCTGCGTCCAGTAACGCGCCAGTGCGGCGGTGACGGTGGTTTTACCGCTATGGCTGGATGGCGCGCTGATAAGTAATGCCGGGCAAGTTCTAGTTTGCATGCTGTTGTTCCCACTGTTCCAGTCGTGTGAAAATCTGTTGCATATTCAGATGATCGGCCAGACAATCGGCCAGTCGGTCGATGCCATGCTCGCGCAGTTGCTGCATATCGGGTGCGTGATCAGTCTGTAACCCCGCCCAACGCAGCAGCGCATTACAGGCGGCGGGTTCATCGAACAACCCATGCAGATAGGTACCAAAAATCAGTCCATCCTCAGAGAACAGACCATCGCGGATAACCGCCTCATCACAATGCAACGTCATCGGCTGTGATGCATCGACCGGCGTTTCCGTGACACCAGCATGAATTTCATAACCCGTCACGACAACCGTTTCATCCGCTAACACCAGTGTACCGGTCACTTGCCGCAACTGCTTTTCCGCTGCCAGCGTGGTATTGATCGGCAATAACCCCAAACCGGCCAAACTTCCTGCTTCACCTTCCAACCCCAGTGGATCGTGCAACATCTCGCCGAGCATCTGATAACCACCACAGATGCCGATCAGCTTGCCGCCAAAGCGCAGGTGACGGTTAATGGCGCTATCCCAGCCCTGTTCGCGCAGGAAGCGCAGATCACCCTGCACCGATTTAGAACCGGGCAGAATGATAAGATCAGCGGCAGGCAACGGTTGATTGGGCGGCACCATGATCAGATCGACATCGGGGTGCAGCCGCAGCACATCAAAATCGGTGTGATTACTGATGCGTGGGAAACAAGGCACCACAATACGGAATTTCCCGCGATCGCTTTGCTGCACCGCAATCGCGTCTTCTTGTTCCAGATACAGGCCATGCAAATAAGGCAACACGCCTAACACCGGCTTGCCAGTAGTCTGCTCCAGCCAGTCAAGGCCGCCTTGCAGCAAGGCAATATCACCACGAAAGCGGTTAATGACAAAGCCAATGACACGATTTTGTTCGCTCTCGGAAAGCAGTGCCAGCGTGCCATACAGATGAGCAAACACGCCGCCCCGGTCGATGTCCGCAATAATGATGACCGGACAATCTGCTTCTTCGGCAAACCCCATATTGGCGATATCACGGTCACGCAGATTGATCTCAGCAGGGCTACCCGCCCCTTCGATGATCACCGCCTGATAATGGGTTTGCAGGTGATGGAACGAGTACATCACCGCCCCCATCACCTTCGGTTTGTATTCGTGATAGGCACAAGCATCCATGTCCGTCAGTGCTTTGCCGTGTACGATCACCTGCGCGCCAATATCAGTGTTAGGTTTTAATAGCACAGGGTTCATGTGCACAGTGGGTTCAATGCCACAGGCTTGTGCTTGCACCGCCTGCGCGCGACCAATTTCGCCGCCATCGGCAGTCACCGCACTATTGAGCGCCATATTCTGCGATTTAAACGGCGCGACCGACCAGCCTTGTCGCTTCAGCAGACGACATAAACCGGCTACCAGCGTACTTTTACCGGCATCGGAGGTGGTGCCCTGCACCATGAGAGAAAAATGCGTTAACAACGTGAAAAGACCCAAACAGGTTTTATTGCAGAGAATATATTTCATCTTAAGCCGATTTCGTGACAATTAACACGCTCAATCGGTAAGGCTATCGGCGCTACTCCGCCTCTTCCGGCTTGAGTTTTTTGCGTTTGGAACGCGGATGCGCCTGGTCATACACCGCGGCTAAATGTTGAAAATCGAGGTGGGTATAGACTTGCGTGGTCGCCAGATTGGCGTGGCCTAACAGCTCTTGCACCGCGCGCAGATCGCCGGAGGATTCCAGCATATGCGTGGCAAAACTGTGGCGTAATTTATGCGGATACACGTGGCTATTGAGCGTCTGTTTCTGCCCCCACTGTGCAAGACGGATCTCAACCATGCGCGCAGTGATACGACGCTTACGGTTGCTGAGAAACAACGCCTGCTCCCCCTCGACGGTAAAGGTGGGTCGGATGTGCAGCCATTTTTCCAGCCACTCCAGCGCCAAGCGGCCAATCGGTAACACGCGCTCTTTATTTCCCTTCCCGATCACCCGAACTTGCCGAGCATCAAGCTGGATATCCTGCAGATCGAGGCCTACTAATTCCGACAAACGCATGCCGCAGGTGTAAAACAGCTCCATGATCGCCCGATCACGCACCGCCAGCGGATCTTGCTCATCGCTGATATTGAGCAGTTGATGCATCTGATCAACATCGAGATTTTTCGGCAACGGACGGCCGAGTTTCGGTAACGCCACACCGCGTGCGGGGTTAGCCGCCAGAATGCCACGGATCACCAGCCAGTCAGCAAAACTACGCAATGCCGACATCTTGGTGCTGATGGTGCGCGGTGAAGTCTCTTTGTGTTTACGCAGCGTGTGCGCCCATTGCCGCACCAACGGGTTATTCAGCTCACTCCAGTCACGGACCTGCTTTTCCTGCAGCCATTCCATCATGGCTTGCAAATGCCGTTGATAATTACTGAGAGTATGCGCGCTGAGTTGACGCTCAACACGCAGGTATTCCAGATAGGTGTGTACTACCGCAGCGAGGGGGTCACTCACAAGAGCGCGCCAAAGTCGGTAATAACAGGGTGACAAAGCGGCCTAACTGCTCGAGCAGCAAGCTGTCCATGCCCGGTTGATAATGTTGCGGATTAGCATGGCCAAAGGCCAGAAAACCCCATTCACCGTATTCGCCAAGGCGTAACAGCGCCATCGAATGCACCAGTGAGCCTTGCCCGAAAATCAGCTCGCGATCGCAATCATTGACGCGACCAAAATAGACCAGCTGATCGGCCATCGGATACAGACATAAACGCTGGAACAGCGGATATTCCATCTCATACGGTTTATCAAAGCGCTTGGCTTTCACCCGAGCCTGATTGACCCACAAGGCACAGGCCGGAATACGTAACCGTTCGCGAAAGGTGCTATGCATACACTTCCACAATTGCCGCAATGAGGTGCAGGCAAATAACGCCGGATAAATATCGGTATAGACACGGAAGATGAACTCGTTACGGCTAGCGTTCGTCAGCAACTCTTGGCGCTCTTGCTCCAAGTGCTGCAAACGGTCACGCTGTCGCTCTAGCTTTAGATCAAACAACGACACCGCGCCGCGTTGTTCATGGGGCACCGTCAACTCATCCAGCAGTGCTTTATGCCGCAAGAAAAAATCCGGATGCTGCTTGAGGAAATCAACCACCTGATTTTCCTGTAGCATCGCCTCCAGTGCGCCCATGTCGATACTCATAACTCGATTTGTCCGTCAAACACATGTTCAGCCGGGCCGGTCATATACACCGGTGTGCCGGGGCCACTCCAGGAAATACTCAGCGAACCACCGGGCAAATTCACTTTGACCCGACCTTTGAGTTTTTCCTGCTGGATACCCACCACCACGGCGGCACAAGCACCCGTGCCGCAGGCCAAGGTTTCACCCGCGCCACGTTCATAAACACGCAGGTTAATTTCGTTGGCTGACACCACTTCCATAAAACCGACATTAACGCGTTCTGGGAAGCGATCGAACGATTCGAGTTTTGGTCCCAGCGTTTCCACGGGAGCCGTTTTCACGCTCGGCACTTCCAACACACAGTGCGGATTGCCCATCGATACCGCACCGCACATGACGGTTTGTTCCGCCACGCGCAGCAAATAGAGTTTTTCGGCTTTTAGTGCCCGGAATGGGATCTTCGCTGGCTCAAATTCCGGTACGCCCATGTTGACCGTGACCTGATCGTTGTCTTCCAGCTGTAACACGATGCGACCACTAACGGTGCTCACCGCGATACGATCTTTATTGGTTAAGCCCTTCAGGCGGACGAAACGGGCAAAACAACGCGCGCCGTTGCCACACTGCTGCACTTCCGAACCATCGGCATTAAAAATACGATAGTGGAAGTCGAGATCAGGATCATACGGCGGTTCGACCAGCAATAGCTGGTCAAACCCGACACCAAAATGACGATCACCGAGGCGTTTCAGCGTTTCCGCATTAAAAAATACCTTCTGCGTTACGCCATCCACTACCACGAAGTCATTTCCCAGACCGTGCATTTTGGAAAACTGGATCAACATGCAGCCAAGCTCCTGTTACGGCAACAGATGTTCAAATTGCCACAGCGATGCCAGCGGTTCACGCTCACGCACCAAATGTGGCTGCTCACCGTCCACCAGCACTTCCGCAGCACGGGAACGGGCGTTGTAGTTAGACGCCATCGAGAAACCATACGCGCCTGCCGAGCGGACTACCAGATAATCACCCGGTGCAATGGCTAATTCCCGATCTTTACCCAGGAAATCACCGGTTTCGCAGACTGGGCCCACCACATCATAGCGTTGCGCAGTACGTGGCAATGCACGATTGACCGGCACAATGTTCATCCAGGCACTGTACAGCGATGGGCGGATCAGGTCGTTCATCGCCGCATCAACGATAGCAAAATGACGATCTTCACCCGCTTTCAGATATTCGACTTTAGTCGCCAGAATACCGGCATTCGCCATGATGGCACGCCCTGGTTCAAACAGTAGCGTCAGGTCGCGATCTTGCAGTTTTTGTTTCAGCGCCGAGGCATATTCGCTTGGGTGCGGTGGGGTTTCATCGTTGTAATTCACGCCCAGACCACCGCCCACATCCAGATGCTGGATCTTAATACCCGCTGCTGCCAGCTGATCGATCAGCGCCAGCAGTTTATCTGCCGCTTCGAGGAATGGTGCGATTTCAGTCAGCTGTGAGCCGATATGACAATCAACGCCATGAATGGCTAAATTTGGCAGGCTCGCCGCGTATTTATATACCTCTGGCGCACGTTCAATCGGAATACCGAATTTATTCTGTTTCAGACCGGTCGAGATATACGGATGGGTACCGGCATCGATATCCGGATTAATACGGATCGAAATGCGCGCCACTTTACCCATACTGCCCGCCACCTGATTCAGGCGCTCCAGCTCCGGCTCTGATTCCACGTTGAAACAGAGAATGTCTTGTTCCAGCGCATAACGCATCTCGGCTTCGGTTTTACCAACCCCCGAGAACACCACTTTTTTCGCATCACCACCGGCGGTGATCACACGCGCCAGTTCACCACCAGAAACGATGTCAAAGCCTGAGCCCAGACGCGCCAGCAGATTCAAAATCGCGAGGTTGCCATTGGCCTTGACCGCGTAACAGATCAGGTGCGGTACGTCGCCAGCAGCGGCATCAAACGCCTTCCAGTGACGTTCAATAGTGGCACGGGAGTAGATATATAAAGGGGTGCCGTATTGGGCAACTAACTCGCTGACAGCACATTGTTCCGCCAGCAGTTCGCCGTCTTCGCGATAATTGAAATAATCCATGGCGCCATCGTTTCCTTATGATTGGGTCTGGTGGTTGTCGTTCTGATTTTGCGGCTGGGCAGTCTGCTGTTGCGCCGGTTTTTGCTGTGGCATGTATAACGGCCCTTTCAAGCCGCAACCACTGAGCAAACCTGCTAATAACAACGCTAAACCCACACTGTATGTGCGCATTTTCATGATCTTGTGCGATTCGGTAATTTGGCCCACTATAATCTCACTCATCGCAGTAAATGCAAATAGGACAAGCCGTAATGAAAGACAGTGAATTTCACGCGCTAGTAGAAGAGCGCTATCAGGTTATTGAAGAAGCTATGGATAATTGCGATGCCGACATCGATTGTGAACTCAATAGTGGCGTGGTCACACTGAGCTTTGTCAACGGCAGCAAAATCATCATCAACAAACAAGAACCCCTGCATCAGATCTGGGTCGCCACCCGGGAAAACGGCTATCACTTTGACTGGAAAGACGGGCAATGGATCGATAACCGTGGTGGCCGTGAACTAATGGCGCTGCTCAGTGATGCCTGCAGTAAACAATCCGGCGAAACAGTCACCTTAGGTTGATCATGATGGATAAACCGATCATCGATATTTATTACTGCCGCCAGTGTAACTGGATGCTGCGCGCCAGCTGGATGGCCCAAGAGCTGTTACATACCTTCAGTGAAGAACTGGGTAGCGTAAACCTGCACCCGGATACGGGTGGTCATTTTGAAATTCTGGTCAATGGCATCACGATTTGGGAACGCAAAGCCGACGGTGGCTTCCCGGATGTCAAAGCCCTGAAACAGCGCGTGCGCGATCAGATCGCGCCAGAGCGCGACCTCGGCCACACCGATCGAAAAGTGGACGAATAAACCAACAAAAACGGCGCCCAAATCGGCGCCGTTTTTATTCATGCTGATTATTCAGCGTTATCTTCCGGTGGTTTGCCACCTTTAGATGGATGCCCCATGCCGCCTTTCGGGCCGCACACTAGGGTACTGTCGCCCGGCATCGCCGAACAAGTGCCACTGAATGATTTACCATCCGGCGCGCTAAAGCTGCAACTATCGTTGGCCGCTTTGCTAGCACAAGCCGCCACGGCTTCTTGCGGTGGTGCAGGAGGCTGGCCACCTTGTGGCGGTTGGTTACTATCCGTCGCCCAACTGGCACCGGCAAACAGCACCAACGAAACCAATGCGCTTAACTTAAATGTCGTTGCCATGATTATTGATCCTGAGCTTCGTCGTCAGCTGGTTTTGGTGGTTTTTTCTTCGCATCTTTCGGTGGTTTTGGCTCATTACGCGCCGCATCACGCCCATCGTTGCCAGCACGTTCCTTCATCGCTTTCGGTGGCGCTTTTTCGTCGCCTGCTGGCGCTGCTCGATTATCATCACCTTTTGCTTTACGCGGTGCTTTGCCTTCTGGCGCCGCTTCATCACGACGTTCTGCACCTTTTTTCAGTTTTTGCGGATCCGGCGCCGGACGATCACATTTTTCGCCTTCCGGGCATTCCTGTTGTGCTCGATCATCATTTTCCGGTGCCGCTTTCGCGTTAGCGATTGCCATACCGCTGACGGAGACAAACGTACACAGACCTAAACTCAACAGAACTTTTTTGATACCCATACTATCTACAACCTCATATGTCATTTGACGAAATGCGAGGGCGATAATAGTCCTTCGGAATTTGTTCTCATCCGGATTTGCGATTATTTACACAGCGAAAATGACAACAGATAGTAGGAATTTTAACCAGAGGCTTGCTGCGGCATTTCCCGCATAATGGAGCGATATGGCATCACCTGCAGCGTATCCGCCTCGGCCACCAGCTCATAAAATTGCGGTAAATTGAAGTTGATCACCTGCTCGGTGAAATCAAAACGCTGATGCGTCATGGTGTAATAACGATTAACGTTTTGCACCAGATCTTCTTTGCTGCCAGCGTATTCGTGGTAGATCTCAACCTTGTTATTTTCATCCAGAATATAGACGTTAAAACCGTTGTCATTATCCTCAAAGAAATACTGGATCAAGCCCTCACTGGCATAGGCATCAACAATCGGCGGCACATGCAGGCCGTTATCCGGCTCGGCGGTCTGGCGTTCCAGCTTGTTATCCGACACCTGCCGGTAGAAATCGATCGCACTGCTCAGCTCCCGCACCGACACACCGCGGCGCTCGAGGAACAAAGCATAACGATGTTCACCCACCGACAGCAATTTCACCATGCGTTGTTTATCCAGCGCCAGACGCAGCGAAATGCAGGAATTGACCAATTCGGTAAATTGCTGGCGGATATCCTCGCGGTAATATTGGCTGTAGCAGAACACATCGATGGCATCCGGTGCTGCGGCATCCTGATGCATCTTACTTAAAATCGTACTCAGTGCTTCGACGACCGCATCGAGACCGTTGAAATGCAGCGTTCTGACTTCATTCCACGAATTCCGATACACCAAATCAATGGTGCCAATCAGACACTCCTGCCGCAGGCCAAAGCAGAGCATATCTTCACCATGCGCTAGCACTGGCGGCATATCTTCCGGCCAATCCGCAGTCGGATCACGCTCCAGATTGATGAAAATGCCCAGATGCCGGATCTCGCACGGGCGGCTCAGCGCCAAATTCCCCGCTGGCGGTAATTCCACCGGGAAGGTATCCGCCAGATCCTGACAGAATTGCAGCAATGAGGAATGGGTAATATCTGAACCCATCTGGCGCAACGCAACTTGTGTGTCCGCCACCAGCAGACCATTAAAATAGGCCCAGGCCACCAGCTTAGAGAGATAACCGTTATATTCCAGCGGTGCACGCCCAATAATATCGAACGGTTGCAGCGAATGTTTATACAGATACCAGCCCTGCCGATTCAGATGCCCCGGTGGCACTTGGATCAGGCTTAAATTCGACTCCCGTAAATCAGGCGCAATTTTCAGGTTAATACGTTGTACTTTGCCCGGCAGTGCTTCAAACGCGGTATAGAGTTTGCGCGATAAAATACCGATGTCTTCCGGGTTAATAGATTCACTGATGTTATTGCGCCGCGCAAACTGGATCAGCTTGCTGTAGCTTTGCATCAGTGCACTTAACAGCTCTTCGTAAGCAACTTTAACCTGCTCTACCTTCCACTGTGCGTGGCTGTCGAGCTGCTGTAAAACGGTTTGATTCCAGCCCCACTGCCGCACCAGTTTTACCAGCAATTCCCGCCGCCAACGGCCATGTTGTGGCGGTTCATTGCGACTCAGCGCATCGCAGATCTTCAGATAAAAACAGCGTCGTGCCAGATCGAGCCGCTTGGTGTCACCCAACTTGGTCAGATAGTCGGTGACCTTATCCAGCATCAGATAATAGGCATCGAGCGATAAACCAAAATCATCATTTTGCTGGAACCAGCGTTTGGCCTGTACGGCCAACAGTTCAGTATGTGGAAACTCGGAAGAATAGGCTTCCATGACCAGAATTTTTAAAACTGCTTTGTACGGCGAATCCAGCCCTTTATAGAGCAACCACAACGCCGAGCCGAAATACTCTTCCGCCGGAATATGGCTGACACCACCCAGATCCAGCCAATCGTCTTCGGAAATCATGCCAGTGCTGAACAACGCCGATGCCAGTGCATCGTATTCATCTTCCCGTTCCGCCGGGATCAGCGGCCATAACAGCCGTTTACCCGCCACACGGGTGGCACTGCGGTAAAACTCTTCCAGCAACAGCAAATGTTGCGCACTGCCGCAGTTATCCAAACCCACTTGCGCGCGATTGCCGACCCGGAATTTATTTTCCGGGATCAGAAAGAAGTTCATCTCCACGCCGTGCTGTTCCGCCAGACAGGAAATCAGTTGACATTTTTGCTCTAACAGCGCCAGCCGCTCTAGCGACAGCTCAGGGTTATGACAAACCCAGATATCGAGATCGGAGGTGATGCTTTGACCAATCGAAGAGGTGCTGCCCATGGTATACACGGCAGACAAACAAGATTCGGTAACTTCAGGCTCAGCGGTGTGGCCACATTGGGTAAACAGGAATTTGCGTTGCGCCGCGTCGGGCTGAAAATTGGCAATACCATACGGCACCTCACCCGAGATATAGCCCGGAAGGTGTGGATGATGGTAATGCAACAAAACCGGCAGCATCGAGAGCATGCGCCGGCCTGCTTCGTTCATTGCCTCCAGCGCCCGTTCCATCTTGATTTGATTGATGGCGTCCGCGCGGGCAATCAGCAACTCAAACTGTTTAAACAACCGTTTGGCCTTAGTTGATCAATATTGGACACTTCGCCAGCAAGGCGGGTGTAATCTCCCCATGTTAGCACAGCTGGCAGCGCGGTAAACCTCCCCGCAATGGTGCGATGTCATGCTCACGGTTCAACCAGAGTTATTAGCCATGCTACTATCAAGTAAAACCCATTGGCACAAATTGTTATGACCGAATTGCGTATCGCCACCCGAAAAAGTCCGCTGGCCTTGTGGCAGGCTAACTTCGTTAAACAACAGCTGGAATTACATCACCCCGGCTTACAAGTGACCCTCGTGCCGATGAGTACTCAAGGTGACAAAATTCTCGATACACCACTAGCTAAAATTGGTGGTAAAGGCTTGTTTGTTAAAGAATTAGAACAAGCGATGCTGGAAAATCGCGCCGATATCGCCGTCCATTCTATGAAAGATGTACCGGTCGATTTTCCGGCGGGGTTGGGCCTGGCGGTGATCTGTGAACGCGACGATCCGCACGATGCCTTCGTCAGCACCAATTATGCCAATATCTATGAATTACCACAGGGTGCCATCGTCGGCACATCCAGCCTGCGCCGACAGTGTCAGTTACGCGCCCAACGCCCAGATCTGCAAATTCACGATCTGCGTGGCAATGTAAACTCTCGTTTAGCCAAACTCGATGCCGGTGACTACGATGCCATCATTCTGGCCGCCGCTGGTTTACGTCGGTTAGAGAAAGCCGATCGCATCCGTTCGTTATTGCCACCAGAACTCAGTTTGCCCGCCAACGGGCAAGGTGCGGTCGGCATTGAATGTCGCCTCGACGATACAAAAACCCAAGCGTTATTAGCCCCGCTGGAACATGCCATGACACGTTATTGCGTGCTGGCGGAACGCGCCATGAACCGCAAGCTGCAGGGCGGTTGTCAGGTGCCTATAGGGGCGTATGCCGTGATGGAAGATGAGCATATCTGGTTGCGTGGCTTGGTGGGTGCACTGGATGGCCAGCAAATTATCCGTGGCGATATCTCCGGCCCGAAAGATCAGGCCGAAGCATTAGGCGAATTATTGGCAGAGCAGCTGTTAGCACAAGGGGCGGATGCCATTTTACATGCGGTGTATAACGCATGACCCCGCTGATCCTGCGCCCGCAGCCGGCTGCCGATGAACTGGCGGAGCTGTTGCGCCAGCAGGGTCACTACCCCGTCGTCTGCCCCCTGCTGAGTTATCTGCCCGGTAGCGAACTGGCTGCCCTGACCGAGAATTTGCCACAAGCCGATATCGTCATCGCCATCAGCGTAGCGGCGGTGCAATATGCCAGCGAGCAACTGGAAAAACAGCAGGTTCGCTGGCCACAACATTGCATTTATCTCGCCGTCGGTGCTACCACCGCCGCGCAATGGCAGCAACAGGGCGTTAAAGTCATCAGCCCAACCGATGCCCGCAGTGAAGGATTATTAGCGTTACCCGAATTGCAGGCGGCCGCGGGGAAAAATGTCTTAATTTTACGCGGTAACGGCGGCCGTGAATTATTGGCCGATGTTTTAAGTGAATTGGGTGCGCAAGTTTCTTACCTTGAATGTTACCGTCGTCACTATCTGCATACAGATGGCGCTCCTTTGTTACAGGAATGGCAGGCAGCCGGTGTCGACAGTGTTATCATCAGCAGTAGCAAATTATTCCGGCAATTAATACGACTGTTACCTGAAACAGCAAGTGACTGGTTATCCTCACAACATTGGTTTGTACCAAGCCAGCGCACCGCGGATGAAATTCACCAGGCTGGCTTCAACAGAGTGACTATTATGTCGGGCGTACAGCATGACGCTGTGGTGGCTGCATTACAGAATAATCCAGAGGATATAACGCATGAGTGAAGCGCAGGAATCGTCACTGCCACCAACCGGGCAGGAGCCAAAACATCGTACCGTGAGACGCCGCAGTTCATCTAAAACCGCCATCGGCCTGTTGCTGGTGCTGATGGCCGGCATCGGTGGTTTCAGTTTCTATGTTTATCAGCAACAACAGCAATCGGCGCAGGAATTAGCCGCCTTACGTGGTGAATTACAGCAATTCCGCAGCGAGCAAAACCCAATTCTGGCCGGACAACAAACAGTCAAAGACGCATTCGCCAACGTCGGCGAACAACAGTTAAAACTGGACAGCCGCCAGCGCGAATTAGAACAAAAATGGCTGGAAAAAGAGCATCAACGCCCGAATGATTGGATGCTGGCCGAAGCCAGTTATCTGGTACGCATGGCGGGTCGTAAATTATGGCTGGAACAAGATCTCACTACCGCCAGCGCCTTATTGATTGATGCCGACAGCCGTATTCAAGCCATTGCCGACCCCTCTTTGATCCCATTACGTAAAGCGCTGGCCGACGATATCGCCAAGCTGAAATCAGCGCCTGAAGTCGATCGGGAAGGCTTATCGCTGCGCGTAGGTACGTTACTGGATAATATTGACCAGTTAAAAATCAAAGGATTAGATCCAAAGCTGGACAATGATCCGGTGGATGATGAAGTCAGTGACCAACTGAGTGATTGGAAAAGCAATCTGGAAAAAAGTGCCAAACAGTTTGCCGAACATTTTGTGACCATTCGTCGTCGCAACAGCGATGTGGAAGCCTTGTTATCACCAGAACAATCGGCCTATCTGCAGGAAAATCTGCGTCTGCAACTGCAACTGGCCCAACTCAGTTTGCTGCGTCAGGAACAAGCCAATTTCCGTAATCATCTGCAAAAAGCACAAAGCTGGCTAGATGATTATTACGAAGCAGATGACAGTGCCACGCAATTCATGCAAAAAGAGCTGGCCGCATTGCAGGAAGTTGATATCACCGCACACTATCCGCAAACGTTTGCGGTACAGCCGCTGCTGGAAAAAATGCTCAGTGAACGCTGGCAAACCGCCCCAGCCGCACGCTAAGGAGAGACAGGATGATCCGTTTGATAGTCTTATTGGTGATTCTGGCTGCGGCACTGCTATTTGGCCCGCAGCTGGCTGATCATCAAGGATATATACTGATTTCCGTCGCCGATTACACGATTGAAATGAGTGTGGTTACCGCCACCGTGATCGCAGTGGTGTTCTACTTCTTACTGCTGCTGACAGAACATATCTTAAGCCGCTTGTTTAGCGTGCGTCGCGGGCTGCGTGGCTGGTGGAGCAATCGCCGTTATGCCAAAGCGCAACGCCAGACCCACAAAGGCATGGCCGCTTTAGTAGAAGGTGAATATCAGCGCGCAGAGCACCTGATGCTGCGCGGTGCCAGCCAAAGTGAGCTGCCGTTACTGAATTACCTTTCTGCGGCCGAAGCGGCCCATGCCCAAGGGGAATTCCAGAAACGCGATGAATATCTGCAAAAAGCGGAAGAGTCTGAACCGCAAGCGCAACTGGCCATCCAACTGACGCAAACCCGCCTGCTGCAAGATCAGGGCGAATGGCAACAAAGTCGTGATTTACTGGAGCAGTTACGCCAGCGCTGGCCGCAACATCCGCAGATCCTGCAACGGTTGCGCGCAGTTTATCAGGCACAACACGATTGGCAGGCAGAACTGGAATTACTGCCGTTATTGCGCAAACAACAACTGCTCAACGACACTGATTACAGCGCGGCACAGGCGCAATGTTATCAGGCGCAATTTAGCCAGATTTTACAAGAGCGGGATGAAACCGCGCTGTTGGCGTTCTGGCAACAGCAACCGCGCGCCGTTCGTCATACACCAAGTTTGCAGTTGCTGTTGATTGATACGTTGCTCCAGCAACAACAACATCAGGCCGCCTTTGAATTGCTGGCGCCGTTGCTGCGCAAACAAGCCGATGAGACATTGTGGCAACGTTGTGCCCGCCTGCAATTGAATGATTACTCGGCCTTGTTAAAACAACTACTGCGCCATCTAAAACAACACCCGCAGTCAGCCGCACTATTATCGGCGTTGGGGCACCTGTATTACCAGCAACAGCAATACGTTCTGGCGCAGGGTTATCTGGAACGCAGTGTTGCTTTACAACCCACCGCAGCTGATCAGCGCGCATTGGCTGGCATCATGGAACACCAACGTTTATTTGAAAAAGCCGCCGAATATTACCGCTTAAGCTTGTCTTAATCCCACCGTCCTGCTGCGTTGCAGCAGGATATTTTTCTTCTTCCTGTTTATTGCTTTATTTTTGTGCATTACAGCACCAAAATGGTTCTGTTTTTCAGTCTCTATCGTCTTTGTAAAACAATAACCATACATAACCTATTGCTTTATAAGCCCAATTTAATTTTCTAATGACTCTGGCATGTTTTGTGTATCTTCTTAGCGCCCCAAGATGGTGAATAGCTCTATTTTGAGTCAAAAGAAACCCATAATTGCTTTCTGTTGTTATAACAGCACAAAAATGG
This sequence comes from uncultured Tolumonas sp., assembly GCF_963678185.1. NCBI lineage: Bacteria > Pseudomonadati > Pseudomonadota > Gammaproteobacteria > Aeromonadales > Aeromonadaceae > Tolumonas > uncultured Tolumonas sp. Next base: position 2,482,080 of record NZ_OY782757.1, on the reverse strand, counting down.
GGCGTAAAATTTGAATTTACAGAGGAGATGTTGGTGGAAACCACAAATGCAATCGCAACCCTGACTACAGGTGCCGATACACTGTTTTTACTACTGGGTGCAGTCATGGTATTAGCCATGCACGCGGGCTTTGCTTTTCTGGAGCTGGGTACGGTTCGTAGTAAAAACCAGGTTAATGCGCTAGTTAAGATCATTACTGATTTTGGCATCTCCACTATCGCCTATTTTTTCATTGGTTATTATCTGGCTTACGATAAGAGCTTTCTCAGTAGTGCCAGCACGCTGATGACTCAAAACGGCTTAGAACTGACACGCTTTTTCTTCCTGTTGACCTTCGCAGCAGCTATTCCAGCGATTGTCAGTGGTGGTATCGCTGAACGAGCCCGTTTCTACCCAATGTTGTGCAGCTCGTTCCTGATTGTTGGTTTTGTTTATCCACTTTTTGAAGGTATTGCCTGGAATGGCCGCTTTGGTGTGCAAGAATGGTTCACCTCGCATTTTGGCGCACCTTTTCATGACTTTGCCGGTTCCGTCGTAGTGCATGCGGTGGGTGGCTGGATTGGTTTGGTGGCGCTGATTTTATTAGGCACCCGCCGTGGCCGTGTTCGTGGTCATCAAATTTTCAGTTTTGCGCCATCCAACATTCCGATGCTGGCGCTCGGCTCCTGGATCCTGATTGTCGGCTGGTTTGGTTTTAACGTGATGTCAGCACAAAAACTGAGCGGTATCAGTGGCTTAGTGGCAGTTAACTCCTTGATGGCCATGGTTGGCGGCACATTAGTGGCGATGCTGTTAGGTAAAAACGACCCTGGCTTTATTCATAACGGCCCATTAGCAGGCTTAGTGGCCGTTTGTGCCGGTTCTGATTTGATGCATCCGGTCGGCGCGCTGGTGGTCGGTGGGATCGCCGGTGCTATCTTCATCACCGTATTCACGCTGCTGCAACGTCGTCCAAAAATCGATGACGTGTTAGGGGTCTGGCCACTGCACGGTCTGTGTGGTGCCTGGGGTGGTATTGCGGCCGGCATTTTTGGTAGCACCGCTTTAGGCGGTATTGGTGGCGTTTCCTTCCTGTCACAACTGCTGGGCACTGTACTCGGTATTGTGATTGCGGTAGCCGGTGCATTGCTGGTCTACGGCACGATGAAAAAAGTAGTTGGCCTGCGTCTGTCACAAGAAGACGAACACGAAGGTGCTGACCTCGCGATCCACAAAATCAGCGCGGTCATGGACGACTTACAATCTTAATTTCCTCTCTATTTTGATAACCGCAAACTGTCTGGTTTGCGGTTATTCTGCTCTTCCCCGCCTTATATTAATTTGTACTCATGTAAATCTTTTTTCTTCTTTGACTGGCAGCAGTAAAACGATCAACTATTCTTTAGATTTGAAATACCTATAATTCTAAAGTGCGGGAGTATCGAATGCCTTGGATTGCTTGGGGTTTTACCCTAATTGGGACTATTTTACTCGCTTTTGGTTTTCCTGAAATCGGCTATGCTTTTTTGGCGGTTAGTCTTGTCATTCAACTTCTGGTGCTCAATCAGCAGCGCAAAAAAATCTTACCTACCGAAGATAAAATTGACCCGTTGCCCCTGGATGAGGTTTCACTAAAAAAACCGCAGCTTGGTGTATTAAGTCGCGTGATGGCGGCATGGGAACAACAAATTCAGGTCGCATCCGAGCTGATACAACACAACATTGAAGGGTTGATCCAGCCATTTAATGATATGACCTCACGTATGCGTGAGGAAAATCAGTCCAGTTTGTCCTTATTCGGTACCGATAACAGTAATTCGGTAATGACGCGGACTCTGGATGACACCCAGATCAAACTTGCTTCGGTCATCGAAGCCTTCCATTCGGGTCTTACCCACAAAGCGGAACTGCAACACACCATTGCCGATCTGGCGCAATACATGGATGAGATGAAAAAGATGGCCGGCGCCGTACAGGTGTTAGCCAGCCAAACCAATTTACTCGCCTTGAATGCTGCCATTGAAGCCGCCCGTGCCGGTGAAGCCGGGCGTGGTTTTGCTGTGGTCGCCGATGAAGTCCGCACCTTATCCGGTAAATCAGGTGAAACAGGCCGTGATATTGGTAAAAAAATCGAAGCCATTACCGCGGCTATTCAAGCCACGATTAATGCCGCGGAACGGTTGGTACAACATGATGAGTCGAATCTGCAATTACTCGATCGCTCAGTCAGTGAAGTGACCGAACGCCTCGGGGAAGAGATCAATTTATTACATGATGCCGGACACCGCCTGCACAACCTGTCCTGTGAAACTGAAAACAACATCGAGCAAATTATTATCAAATTGCAGTTTCAGGATCGGGTAAATCAGATTTTGCACCACCTGCAAACCGACATTGTGAACATAGCCGGAACGGTAGATGACAACTTAGAACAGCTGAATGAAAACAGCTGGAAACAAGAGTTCCAAAAGCGATTTAGCACCGAAGAAGAGTACAAAGGACGTATTAGCCATACCACAAGCAGCGATATCACGTTTTTTTGAGGTAAGCCATTATGGGTAAAACGGTATTAATTGTTGATGACTCAATGTCTATTCGCCAACTGGTCAAAGCCACCTTACTGACTAAAGGTTACACCGTTGTTGATGCCTGTGACGGTGTGGATGCTTTGCAAAAACTGGGTTCACAGCGAGTTAATCTGGTGATCAGTGACGTCAATATGCCCAATATGGATGGCATTACCTTGCTGAAAGCCATCAAGGCCAAACCAGAACATCGATTTACCCCTGTCATTATGCTCACCACCGAATCACAGGAAGGAAAAAAGCGTGAGGGCCAGGCCGCCGGTGCCAAAGCCTGGATCGTAAAACCTTTCCAGCCAGAACTAATGTTAGCAGCTGTAGAAAAACTACTTATGTAACGCGAGGTTATCATGCCGGTTACTTTGGAAGAGTCCGCTGCCGGACAATGGAATTTATCGTTAAGCGGTCCGTTAACGATTTACGAAGTTGCCGGGATACAAGAGATGTTAAAGCCGCTGACCGCGCCGGAATCACTCACGGTCGATTTACAAGAAGTGGATGAAATCGACACAGCAGGCTTGCAACTGCTACTCGCGCTACATAAATGGCTGGGTGAACACCTGCATCTGATCCGCCACTCTCAGGCTGTGATTGAATTAATTGACCTTTTTCAGCTCGCAGCCTTTTTTGGTGACGACATTGTGTTGCCACAGCATTAAGGAGTGACCATGTTTGATCAGGAACAGTGGGAACAATTACTGGTCAGTTTTCTGGAAGAGGCCAAAGAGCTGATCCAGAGTGCAGAGACCGCTTTACTGGCACTCGATGAACAGGCTGCTGATGAAGATACGATCAATGGCTTGTTTCGTGCCATGCATACCCTGAAAGGGTCTGCGGGTCTTTTTTCTCTCGATGGTTTTGTACGCTTTGCCCATCAGATGGAAAATCTGATCATGCGGGTGCGAGATGGCGAATTGATTCTCAACGGAGAGATGATCACCGCATTATTGAGTGCACTGGATATATTGCGTGGCGAAATTACACAACTGGAACAAACCGGCACTCCTTCCGCCCTCGATGAAGCCAACCCGGAATTACTGAGTCTATTACAAACACTGGGTCACAGCGGCTTGTCTACACCACCAGCGGCCACCACATCACCCGCTCCTGTGGAACGCGAACCGGTCGCAGCTGCCAATCTGCTGGCCAGCTGGCACATTTCGCTGCGTTTTGATCGTCAATTACTGCAATACGGTTTTGACCCGGCGTCATTTGTCCGTTATCTGAATAAATTAGGCACCCTGCAACATGTTTACCTCATCCAGAGTGAACTGCCAGACTGGCCCAATTTTCAGGCAGAAAATTGCTATCTCGGGATGGAGCTCGATCTGCAAACGGAGGCCAGTAAAGCAGAAATTGAGTCCGTCTTTGAATTCATTCAGGAATTAGCCCAGATCCGCATTCTGCCACCCGATAGTCAGGTAGAAGATTATCTGTCTCTGATTGCCGCATTGCCGCAAGATGAAGATCGGCTCGGTGAAATTCTGGTCGCCAGTGGTCTGCTCACCGCCAATGAGCTGACGCGCAGTCTGCAAAAACAGACCGAACAAACCCAGACTACAAAAATCGGCGACATGTTAGTGCAAGACGGTGCCGTTCCGGCGATTGCCGTCGATGCTGCCTTACAAAAACAACAACAGATCCGCGAACAAAAACAGCATGATAGCGCGCTGTTGAAAATATCAGCAAAAAAAATGGACGACTTGATCAATCTGGTCGGCGAACTGGTCATTGCTGCAGCGGGTGGTGAAACACTGGCTCGCCAGCAAGGGAATCCGCTGTTACAGGAATCCATGTCGACCATTAATCAGTATGTCGAACAGATCCGTGAAATCGCCTTACGTCTGCGCATGGTCGAGATCGGCGATACCTTGACGCGTTTTCATCGTTTGATCCGCGATACCAGTAAAGATTTAGGGAAAGAAATTCAGTTACAGATCAACGGTGCTGAGACCGAACTGGATAAAACTGTGGTGGATAAAATTGCCGACCCACTCACCCATCTGGTTCGCAACGCACTGGATCATGGTATCGAAACGGCGGAAGAACGGTTGGCCGCCGGCAAACCTGCCAAAGGGGTGCTACGTCTGAATGCCTACCATGAATCAGGGAATGTGGTGATCGAGGTACAAGATGATGGCCGGGGTCTGAACCCGGAACGCATTCGACAGAAAGCGCTCGAAAAAGGGCTGTTAAATACCAACGAACAACTCGATAACCAAGCGCTATACCAATTAATTTTTGCCCCCGGATTTTCTACTGCCGACAGCATCAGTAACTTGTCTGGTCGCGGCGTCGGCATGGATGTCGTCAAACGCAGCATCGATGCTTTACGTGGTTCGATAGAGCTGGACTCTTGCCTTGGTAAAGGTTGTTGTGTACGCATCCGGCTGCCGCTGACGCTGGCGATCATTGATGGTTTTCTGGTAAGCGTCGGTGATACGCCATTAGTGATACCGCTGGATATGGTGACCGAATGCCTAGAGGCTGACGCTGGGTATGACGACGCTACTTATAACTACCGTGAACTCAGAGGCAAACCGTTACCGCTGATTCATCTGCGCCAGCATTTCTCTATTCATAGTTCAAAAGCTAAACGCCAAAACATTGTGGTGGTTAGTCACGGCAAACAGCAATTGGGGCTTGTGGTCGATCATCTGCTCGGTGAACAACAGATTGTGATCAAACCGTTGGGTTCTCTTTTTACGCAACTTAAAGATATCAGTGGTTCAAGTATTTTAGGCTCAGGTCAGGTAGCTCTGATCCTCGATATTCCAGGGATGCTACAACGGATGCGAGAAATAGTTCGCACACCCGTTTACGCGCATCTTAGTTAATAAATTACAGTTTTACGGGAGAAAACCATGAGTTTATTCAGTGGGATGAAACTAAGAACACGCTTAATACTTGCATTCCTCATGATGTCTTTAGTGACGGCAACTGTCGGCAGTATTGGCTATATGAACATGCGCGATATCAATGGTATGGCTGCCGAAATGTACCAAAAAGATTTATTGGGTTTGGAGGCTGCAGCCAAAGCTCGCATGAATTTCCTTGCCGTGGGCCGCTACTTACGGGCTGCGATGTTGTCTGAAACTGAAGAGCGGAAACAGCAAAACTTACAAAGTTTCCGTAAGAGTGTCGATGACGTAGAAGCTGCCATCAATGAGGCGCGACCTAAATTTACCTCTGCGGAAGGTCAGGCTCTGATTGCTGAATTTGACCGTATCTGGCCTACATACAAGAGCGAAACGACGAAAGTTGAAACGATGCTACGCTCTGAAGCCTTGCTGCAATCAAATCCGTCTAATGCCTATCTTGAGCACAATATGTCAGCCATCATCCAGTCAGTAATGGAGCAGGTTGGCAAAATTGTAACGCAAAAAGCACAGCATTCCGCAGAACAAGCCGCTAACGCACAAGCCGTATATGAACGCAGTTCGATGCTGATGTTTGCCGCCAGTATTGCCGGTATTTTGTTTGGTTTAGCGATGGGCTTTTTCATCGCCTTCCGTATCGTGAAACAATTGGGTGGCGAACCGGATTATGCCGCCGATATTACCCGCCAGATTGCCGCCGGTAATTTAACCGTGGACGTAGAAACCAACGAAAATAATAAACAATCGCTGCTGTATGCCATGAAAGAGATGGTTGCGAAGCTAAATCACATCATCGGTGAAGTGCGCTCCTCTTCTGATGCGTTATCCAGTGCGTCGGAAGAAGTCAGTGCGACCTCACAATCGTTAAGCCAGGCCGCCAGCGAACAATCCGCCAGTGTGGAAGAAACTTCCGCCTCAATGGAACAGATCTCTGCATCCATTGCCCAGAATACCGAAAGCTCTAAAGTCACTGATTCCATCTCATCGAAAGCAGCCAATGATGTGGAACGCGGTGGTCAGTCAGTGAAAGAAACCGTCAGTGCCATGAAACAGATCGCCGGTAAAATCAGCATCATTGATGATATCGCCTACCAAACCAATCTGTTGGCACTGAACGCAGCGATTGAAGCGGCGCGAGCCGGTGAACACGGTAAAGGCTTCGCTGTCGTTGCTGCGGAAGTACGTAAACTGGCAGAACGCAGCCAGATTGCAGCACAAGAAATTGGCCAGGTCGCCAGCAGCAGCGTGTCACTGGCAGAACAAGCCGGTAATCTTTTTGAACAACTGGTGCCAGATATCAAACGCACCTCCGATTTAGTGCAGGAAATCACTGCCGCCTCTCAAGAACAGACCAGTGGTGTCGCACAAATCAACATTGCCATGAGTCAGCTCAGCCAGATCACCCAGCAAAATGCGTCGGCCTCCGAAGAGCTGGCTGCAACTGCCGAAGAGATGACCGCGCAAGCTGGGCAACTGATCGATCTCATCAATTACTTCAAGGTCAATGGTGATGCCTCGCTTAAATCCACCAGCCAGAAAACAGCTCGGCAGCCCAAAGCAAAACCGGCAAAAATCAAAGCGCGTCTACAACCAGACCATGATGATGAGCAGTTTGTGCAGTTCTAGGAGTAAACGCGATGGAGGCATTACAAAACAATACAACACGGGAAGTGACACCATATCAGCCAACTACTGATTGGGGTGCAGGGCAAAACCTCTCTTTCCGCTGCATGCAAACTGCACTGGCCCTGCCGATTGATCGGGTTAGAGAGATCATCGAATATGGGCAAGTCACCACTGTGCCTATGATGCCCGGTTACGTGCGTGGTGTGCTGAATTTACGTGGTAATGTGGTTCCGGTGATCGATCTGGCTTTTCGCTTTGGCGGTAAACCAACCGAAGTAGGCCGGCGGACTTGTATTATTATCCTCGAACTGCCGATCGGTAAAACCAGTCAACTGGCCGGATTGATCGTCGATGCGGTGGATGAGGTGCTGGATATCGAACAAAGTCAGATTGAACCACCACCCGAATTTGGTACTGGCATCAGCACGCAATTTATTCTGGGGATGGCACGGCAAGAAAATGGTTTTTTAATCATTTTGAATGCCGAAGCCTTGTTCAGCGAGGACGAACTGCAACGAATGCACGAACCGCTGGGAGTTGAGAATGTGCTCAAGGACTAGGTATGGAACAGAAGTTACCCAGTTTAAACGAACACGATTTTAATATTATCAGCCATCTGATGGCGGATATTTCCGGCATACAGATGGCTGCCCATAAGCGAGCGTTAGTCTCCGGGCGCTTAATGAAACGCTTACGGATACTGCAGTTAGACTCCTTTTCTGACTACGTTGCCTTGTTAAAAAACCCACAACACCAAGAAGAACGTCGAATTGCGGTAGATCTGCTCACCACTAACGAAACCTTCTTTTTCCGTGAAAAACCGCATTTCGATTTATTGCTAAAATTACTGCAACAATACCCTCGCCGCCCATTACATCTGTGGAGCGCGGCCTGTTCCAGTGGTGAGGAGGTTTACTCCTTAGCCATGATCTTGAATGAAGGGTTAGAAAAAGGTACTCATTGGGAAATTATGGGCTCCGATCTTTGCCGTCAGGCGTTAGATAAAGCCAAACAAGCCGTTTATCCCTTACAACGCACGGAAAACTTACCGACAGAGTGGTTAAATCGTTATTGCCTGAAGGGTGTTGGCGATATGGACGGTCTGTTTCGTGTCGGCCAGGAATTGCGGCAACACACTCGTTTTGAATGCCTGAATCTCAATGCGCCTTTGCCACCGACATTAGGCAGTTTCGATATTATATTTCTGCGTAACATGCTGATTTACTTTGATCCAAAAACGAAACAGCAAATTCTGGAACGTATCCTCGCGCAATTAAAACCTGGTGGTTTGTTATTTGTCGGTCATTCTGAAGGGCTACACGGCATTAATTTACCCGTCACAGCCTATGCACCAGCGGTGTATAGGAAAACGGTATGAATAAACCGCCTCTTTATCTAAATCCAGGAGGCTATTTTTTTGGTCAACTGGATGGCGACCTGATCACGTTGCTCGGCTCATGCGTCTCATTATGTGCCTGGCACCCGGAAAAACGCTTATTAATGGCCAGTCATGTTGTGTTACCCGAACGTCCGAGCGACATGCTACTCAAAGATACCCGTTATGGCGATGTGGTGCTGCAGTGTGTTCTGGCGGATATTTATCGTCATAAAACCTTGGCCAGTGAATACAAACTGGCCTTATTTGGTGGCAGCACCACCATCTATGCTCAGGATGATTATAAAAACTCGGTGGGAGCCCGTAATGTCGACTACATGCGTCATGTGGTGGAACAAGTTATGAAATGCAGTGTCAGCAAAGAAGATATTGGTGGTACTCAACACCGACGCTTACATATCGACGGAATCAACGGTCGATTTCGCGTTTCGTTACTGGAAAAAGCCAGTTTACCGCAAGATAAAGAGGTGGAATGAATAAATCAATTCAGATCCTGGTGGTCGATGATTCCGCTTTAGTCCGCCAATTCATGACGGAAGTTATCGCCAGCCAACCCGATATGGCCTTACTGGCCACCGCGCCAGATCCCATTGCCGCCATGGCCAAAATGCAAAAGCAGTGGCCGGATGTCATCTTGTTAGATGTCGAAATGCCGAAAATGGATGGCATTACCTTTTTAAAACAAATTATGGCGCAGCACCCGACGCCCGTGGTCATTTGTTCCTCCCTCACCGAAAAAGGCACCGCGTTAACGCTGGAAGCTTTTAGTGCCGGTGCTGTTGCCGTCTTTACCAAAGCCACTCTTGGCGTACGTCAGCATTTACAATCGATTGCCAATGATTTGATCCGCGCTATCCGCGAAGCCAGTCAGGCCAAAACCACAACGGTTCGGTCACCAATAAAAACTGCACCGGTCACTATGGTGGCACCAGCACAAACCAGCCATACCCTAACCAGAACTACCGATCGCGTGGTGGCTATCGGTACCTCCACCGGCGGCACCATTGCTTTGGAGAATATCCTGACGCAACTCCCGCAAGATGTGCCGGGCATCGTCATCGTGCAGCATATGCCAGAAAAATTTACCGCCGCCTTTGCCGAGCGCCTAAATGGGTTATGTGCCATCGAAGTACGCGAAGCCAAAAATGGTGATCGGGTTCTACAAGGTTGTGCCTTGATCGCCCCCGGTGGCTATCACACGCAAGTCGTGCGCAACGGCGCTTTTTACTGTACCGAAGTGTTTGATGCCCCGCCGGTGAATCGCCACAAACCCTCGGTGGATGTGTTATTTCGTTCCGTTGCGAAAGCCGTGGGGCGCAACGCACTGGGCATGATCCTGACCGGTATGGGCGATGATGGCGCGCGCGGCTTGCTCAGCATGCGTCAGGCGGGAGCCAATACCATTGCGCAGGATGAAGCCTCCAGTGTGGTGTTTGGTATGCCCAAAGAAGCCATCAAGCTGGGTGCGGCCGAACAGATTTTTAGTCTGAATCAAATGCCCGCGATGATCGCTCAATTTGGCCGCAGATAACATCTTTGGGGTGTTTTTGGTGCAATGCGCTGTGATCGGGTTCCTAAATACATCAACAGAAAAGAGATACTCAAAATAATCACTTAAAAATCAACAAAATAAAAACAGGCATCCATTTTGCATTTTTAGTACTGCTTCAAGATTATGGCAATGATGCCCACGACTACTCCGGTAGCCGTGGGCTTTTTTTTTGTGTGTAACGGAGTACTAAAATGAAAAAAAGTTTAATTGCCCTCGGCGTAGTATTGGCATCGCAAGGAATAGCTCAAGCGCAGAGTTTACCGGATGGTATCGCTTCAGCAGTAAAATGGGGAAACACCGCGGTACAGCTGCGTTATCGCTATGAATATGTTGATCAAGATAAAACCGCAAACCCCGCTAATGCCTCCACCCTTAAATCGCGCCTGACTTGGAACAGTGGTGTCGTGAATGGCTATAAAGGGCTGGTGGAAGTGGATAACGTCAGCGTCATTGGTGCTGAGCGCTATAACAGCACCGTGAATGGGCTAACCTCCTATCCTACTGTCGCCGATCCAGAAGCCACGGTCGTTAATCAAGCGGCGTTAAGTTATAGCGCGGATACATGGAATACCATGCTAGGTCGTCAACGGATCGTGCATGGTAATGAACGTTTCGTGGGTAGCGTCGCCTGGCGTCAGCTAGAGCAAACCTTTGATGCCGCTCATCTGGTCGTCACACCGAATAGCACCCTGACGATGGATTATGCCTATAGCTGGCGCATCAACACCGTATTTGGCCCAGATAGCCCAAATGGTCAACTGGATGGCGATTTCCATCTGTTCCGTACCGACTATAAGGTTACCGGAAATCAAACCGTCTCCGCGTTTGCCTATCTGCTTGATTACCACGATCCGGTTAGTAATAGCAGCAACACCTATGGTCTGGAATACAACGGAACATTACTGCCATTCCTCAAACCGCATCTAGCTTATGCGACCCAAACCGATGCTGGTGATAATCCAACTGATTATTCTGCGCGTTATTACCTAGCTGAACTCGCGGCCTCTTGGCATGGTTTCACGTTGACACCAGGTTATGAAGTGTTAGGTTCTGATGTGGGGAAAAAAGGCTTTGCCACCCCATTGGCGACGCTGCATAAATTTCAGGGTTTTGCCGATAAATTCCTGACGACACCGGCCAATGGTATTCGTGATACCTATATCGATCTGGCGACGAAACGATTCCGCACCACCACCAGCCTGACCTGGCATTCGTTTAAATCAGATGAAAATGGGCAGGATTATGGTAACGAGGTTGATTTTGCAGTGGCTTATCCAGTCACTAATTATCTAACCGGCATGGTGAAATACGCACATTACAACGCTGATCAATTGGCGACTGATACCGATAAAGCTTGGATCATGGCAACCATGAAGTTTTAATTTTGCAGTAAACAGAAACAACAAAGCCAGAAGATCGCTCTTCTGGCTTTTCTTTTTAAGCGTAAATAAGTTAACCGTAAATCAGAAGCGTTTACGTGTGATCTCAATGACGCGTAATTGCGCCACCGCTTTTGCCAGTTCGGTGATAGCGGTCGCATAGTCCACATCGCCCGGGTGACCGTGGATTTTCTCCTCGGCAGCCCGTTTAGCAGCCTGCGCTTTCGCTTCATCCAAATCAGCAGCACGGATCACCGTGTCCGCCAACACAGTCGCAGCTTCCGGTTGTACTTCCAGCATACCGCCGGAGATGTACATAACTTCTTCGGCGCCATGCAATTTAACCAGACGCACCAGACCCGGTTTGATGGAGGTCAGTAACGGCGCATGGCCGTGACGGATCCCCAGCTCACCTTCCGCGCCAGAAACCTGAACGGATTCGACACGACCGGAAAACAGCATGCCTTCGGCACTGACCACGTCCAGGTGGAAGGTAATCTCAGCCATAGAGCCTCCTGCCTGAATTACAGTTTCTTAGCTTTCTCGACCACTTCGTCGATGGAGCCAACCATGTAGAACGCCTGTTCTGGCAGATCGTCGTATTCGCCGTCCAGAATGCCTTTAAAGCCACGGATAGTCTCTTTCAGAGTCACGTATTTACCTGGTGAACCGGTGAATACTTCCGCTACGTTAAATGGCTGCGACAGGAAACGTTCGATCTTACGTGCACGCGCTACCACCAGCTTGTCATCTTCTGACAGCTCATCCATACCCAGAATGGCGATGATGTCTTTCAGCTCTTTATAACGCTGCAGAACAGTCTGTACGCCACGAGCAACCGTGTAGTGCTCAGTACCAACCACCAGCGGATCCAGCTGACGAGAGGTAGAGTCCAGTGGATCAACCGCTGGGTAGATACCCAGTGCTGCGATTTGACGGCTCAATGTTACTGTTGAGTCCAAATGCGCAAACGTGGTGGCTGGTGATGGGTCGGTCAAGTCGTCCGCAGGTACGTATACCGCTTGGATAGAGGTGATAGAGCCGGTTTTGGTTGAGGTGATACGTTCTTGCAGAACACCCATCTCTTCCGCCAGTGTTGGCTGATAACCTACCGCCGATGGCATACGACCTAACAGTGCTGATACTTCAGTACCGGCCAGCGTGTAACGATAGATGTTGTCAACGAACAACAGTACGTCACGGCCTTCATCACGGAATTTTTCTGCCATGGTCAAACCAGTCAACGCAACGCGCAGACGGTTTCCTGGTGGCTCGTTCATCTGGCCGTAAACCATCGCTACTTTGTCGAGAACGTTCGATTCTTTCATTTCATAATAGAAATCGTTACCCTCACGGGTACGCTCACCAACACCCGCGAATACCGACAGACCAGAGTGTGCCTTCGCGATGTTGTTGATCAATTCCATCATGTTTACGGTTTTGCCTACACCGGCACCACCGAACAGACCGACTTTACCGCCTTTGGCAAACGGGCAGATCAGGTCGATAACCTTGATGCCGGTTTCCAGCAGTTCAGTGGCGCTGGATTGATCTTCGTAGCTTGGTGCTTCACGATGAATAACCCAGCTGTCGTCTGCACCGATTGGGCCTTGTTCGTCCACAGGCTCGCCCAGCACGTTCATGATACGACCCAGCGTCTTCATACCAACCGGTACTTTGATCGCTTCACCGGTGTTCGCAACTTCTGCACCACGACGCAGACCGTCAGAGGTCCCCATCGCGATACAACGAACCACACCACCACCGATTTGTTGCTGTACTTCCATAACCAGCCCTTTGGACTGGCCTTCGCTCACAATCTTCAGCGCGTCATAAACCTTTGGAACCGCATCTTGCGGAAACTGTACGTCTACAACCGCACCGATGACTTGAACAATGATACCGTTACTCATGTCAAATCCTCTAAAGCTTGGAAACCTTTGCCTTAAACTGCCGATGCACCGCTAACGATCTCGGTGAGTTCCTGGGTAATCGACGCCTGACGCGCCTTGTTATACACCAGTTGTAAATCACCAATCAGATCGCCGGCGTTATCGGTAGCCGCTTTCATCGCCACCATACGGGCTGCCTGCTCACTGGCTAAATTTTCCACCACACCCTGATAAACTTGTGATTCGACATAACGGATCAGCAGTTCATTCAACAGATGTTTGGGATCCGGTTCATACAGATAATCCCAGTGGCGTTTTGCCAGCGCTTGGTCATCAGCCTTCGGCAAAGGCAGCATCTGATCGACTGTAGGTGTCTGCACCATGGTGTTTACAAACTTGTTGTACACCAGATACAAACGATCGATCTCGCCGTTGTCGTAAGCTTGCAGCATCACTTTTACAGAACCGATCAGATCGCCGATGCTTGGTGCATCGCCCATCCCGGAAACCTGTGCCAGTGCTTTGCTACCAAAGCGTTCGAAGAAGTTGGCCGCTTTTGAACCAATCAGCGCAGTAGAAACTTCTACGCCCTTCTCCTTCCATTCTTTCATCGATACCAGCGCTGATTTGAACAGGTTAATGTTCAGACCACCACACAGACCACGATCAGTCGATACGATGATGTAACCAACCCGCTTCACTTCACGTTCAATCAGGTAGGAGTGTTTGTACTCCAGGTTACCCAACGCGATATGACCGATCACCTTGCGCATGGTCACGGCATAGGGACGGCTATAGGCCATGCGTTCCTGCGCTTTGCGCATTTTGCTGGCAGCCACCATCTCCATGGCACCGGTGATCTTTTGCGTGTTCTTCACACTGGCGATTTTATTGCGTATCTCTTTTGCGCCGGCCATTGCTGACTCTCCACATCAGAGGCTGCCTTACGGCAGCCGCGTTATTACCAGGTCTGAGTCGCTTTGAAGCTGTCGATCAATGCTGACAGACGCGCAACGATATCATCGTTGTAATCTGCTTTTGCATTCACTTCAGCCATTAAATCAGCATGCTCATTGTTGGCATAAGAGAGCAGCGCTGCTTCAAAGTCGCCGATCTTGTTCAGTTCGACATCTTCCAGATAGCCACGCTCAGCAGCGAACAGCACCAGCGCTTGCTGGGCCACACTCATTGGTGCGTACTGTTTCTGCTTCATCAGCTCAGTCACTTTCTGACCATGGTTCAGCTGTTTACGGGTTGCATCGTCCAGATCAGAAGAGAACTGAGCGAATGCCGCCAGTTCACGATACTGTGCCAGTGCGGTACGGATACCACCAGACAGTTTCTTGATGATCTTGGTCTGAGCAGCACCACCCACACGGGATACCGAAATACCCGGGTCAACCGCAGGACGAATACCGGCGTTGAACAGTTGAGTAGTCAGGAAGATCTGACCGTCAGTAATCGAGATTACGTTGGTCGGAACGAATGCCGATACGTCACCAGCCTGAGTTTCAATAATTGGCAGCGCCGTCAGAGAACCAGTTTGGCCTTTTACTGCACCTTTGGTGAACGCTTCCACATAATCAGGGTTAACGCGAGAAGCACGTTCCAGCAGACGAGAGTGTAAATAGAACACGTCGCCTGGGTAAGCTTCACGTCCTGGTGGACGACGCAGCAGCAGAGAGATCTGACGGTAAGCCACCGCGTGCTTAGACAGATCGTCATAAATGATCAGTGCATCTTCACCGCGGTCACGGAAATACTCACCCATGGTACAACCAGAGTAAGGTGCCAGATATTGCAGAGAAGCTGATTCAGAAGCAGACGCTACCACCACGATGGTGTTAGCCAGTGCACCGTGTTCTTCCAGTTTGCGTACCACGTTGGCGATGGTTGACGCTTTCTGACCGATAGCCACGTACACACATTTGATGCCGGAATCTTTCTGGTTGATGATCGCGTCGATTGCCAGTGCGGTTTTACCAGTCTGACGGTCACCGATGATCAGCTCACGCTGGCCACGGCCGATTGGGATCATCGCATCAACGGCTTTATAACCAGTTTGTACTGGCTGAGAAACCGATTGACGCTCGATTACGCCTGGGGCAATTACTTCTACTGGCGCAAAACCATCGTTTTCGATAGGACCTTTGCCATCAATAGGCTGACCCAGTGTGTTCACCACACGACCCAGCAGACCACGACCAACCGGTACTTCCAGAATACGGCCAGTACCTGTTACTTTCTGGCCTTCAGCCAGATCAGTGTAAGGGCCCATGACGATAGCACCCACAGAGTCACGCTCTAAGTTCAGAGCCAGACCATAGCAGTTGCCAGGTAGTTCGATCATCTCACCTTGCATAACATCAGCAAGGCCATGAATACGAACGATACCGTCGCTGACCGATACGATAGTCCCTTCATTGCGGGCTTCGGTCACGACGTTAAATTGCGCGATACGCTTTTTAATCAGCTCGGCAATTTCAGTGGAGTTGAGTTGCATGCTTTAATCCCCAATCAAGATTGCAATGCTTCCGCCAAGCGGTTGAGTTTACTGCGAACGCTGGCATCGATGATGTCATCACCGATCTTGATCACCAGACCAGCCATCAAAGATGGATCCAGCTGACAATTCAGACGTACTGTGCGCTGATAACGGGCTTCCAGAGATTTCTGGATTTTCGCCTTTTCTGCTTCAGATAACGCTGCCGCAGAGGTGATCTGCGCTTCCAGTTCTTTGTCCAGTTCTGCTTTCAGTGCTGAAAACTCAGCAACGACCGCAGGCAGTACACTCAAACGTCCGTTTTCAGCCATCACCCGGATCAGGTTCTGGCCTTGCTCGTTAAGCTGTTCACCACAAATTTGGTTAAACAACTGCGCCAGTTGTTCTGGCGCCATCGAACTGTGGATCACCTGTTGTACGGTATCGTCTTTCGACACTTCGGCCGCAAAGAGCAACATCGATAACCAGCTATCCACCGCTTTCTGTTCAACAGCAAAATCGAACGCAGCTTTGGCGTAGGGGCGCGCAATGGTTGTCACTTCAGACATAGCCCCGGCTCCCCTTAGAGTTCAGCAACCAGCTTGTCAACAATGGCGCTATTCACGGCACTGTCCAGCTGACGCTCCAGAATTTTTTCCGCACCAGCCACTGCCAAAGCAGCAACATGTTTACGGAGTTCTTCTTTCGCACGGTTGCGTTCAGCCTCAATTTCCGCTTTGGCTTGGTTCAGGATCTTTTCCCGTTCCGCCATCGCGTCTTGATTGGCTTCATCAATAACTTGAGCACGGCGTTTATTGGCCTGCTCGATAATCTCAGCAGCTTGCTGTTTTGCTTCCTTGATCTGTTCCATAGCTTTGTTTTGCGCCAGGTCCAGGTCTTTTTTCGCACGGTCTGCTGAAGCCATACCGTCAGCAATTTCTTTCTGACGTTTTTCGATGGCAGCCATCAGAGGCGGCCACACAAACTTCATACAGAACCAAACAAAAAGGATGAAAGCAATCGTCTGGCCGAGGATGGTTGCATTGATATTCACTGCCCATCTCCCTTAAAAAATGAATGCCCGGTACCGTATTACTTCGCGACTGCGAACATAACGTACATACCCAGACCTACCGCGATCATTGGGATCGCGTCCACCAGACCCATAACGATGAAGAACTGGGTACGCAGCAGAGGCAACAGGTCAGGCTGACGTGCAGCGCCTTCCAGGAATTTACCGCCCAAAACACCGATACCGATTGCCGCGCCGATAGCAGCCAGACCCATCATCAGACCCGCAGCGATGAATAACATCTCCATGATTTTTCTCCGTCAAAATATGAACAAAACGTTGATCAAAAAATTAATGTTCTTCACAAGCCATTGACAAATATACAATTGTCAACACCATGAAAATAAACGCCTGCAGCGTAATTACCAGAATGTGGAAGATAGCCCACGGCACATTCAGTAACCACTGAGACCACCACGGCAGCATCCCGGCGATCAAGATGAAAATCATCTCGCCTGCATACATGTTACCGAATAGTCGCAAACCTAATGAGATAGGCTTGGAAATCAGAGTTACGGTTTCCAACAGCAAGTTAATTGGCACAAAAGCCCAATGATTAAACGGTGTCAGTGTCAGTTCTTTTACGAAACCGGACACACCCTTCATCTTGATGCTGTAGAACAGGATCAGGAAAAAGACACCCAAAGCCATAGACAACGTGATATTAACGTCAGCGGATGGAACAACACGCAGTTTCTGAGAATGATCTCCTGCAACCAGCTGTGCTAACTGTGGCAGGTAGTCGATTGGTAATAAGTCCATCAGGTTCATCAGGAAAATCCAGACAAACACGGTGAGCGCTAGTGGCGCGATCAACTTATTTTTGCCATGGAAAATACCTTTAACGGTATCGTCCACAAACCCAACTACCAACTCAACAAAGCACTGCAGTTTACCTGGCACACCGCTGGTCGCTTTAACAGCCACTTTACGGAATAACCAAATAAACAGCGTTCCCAAGACCACGGAAAAAACCATGGAGTCGATATTAACCACCCAAAAGCCCGATTCAGCGCCCATCTGCCAGTGATGCAAATGGTGTTGAATGTACTCCTGAGGCGTTAGCAGTTCTCCTGTGGAAGCCATGCTAGTTCCTAGTAACGATTGTTGAGGGTTAACGATATTATCCACTGACTAACGAGCAACAGACCGAATGTAATCAATACCACGGCATGATTCACATGCAGCCATTTGAAAACCACCACAAAAAAAACCAGTGTGGAAATCAATTTTGACCCGGCAGCCAGATAGACATCCCACAAGACCAGCCCAACATCCAGCTCACGATCAGGTCGTGATGTGCTGATAACGCTGAACAGGAGTTGTGGTACCCAGTAAGTTCCGCCTCCGCATAAGACAGAACCCGCAGTAACCGCATCTTTCACCAACAAAGTAATTAATGCCGCTACCACTATCAGTGCAAGCTGAACCCAAAGCACAGACCACGCCATAGTTTTAACACTCATCGCAGGTCTTGGCAGCATTCAGCTTTCTCCGATTTTGTAACGCCCTATTCAGGCGCGTTTTATTAACATAAAACCAACAAAAAAGCATCCTTTCATTAAAATACGCACTAACGGCTTTTTAACATATAAGTTAAATGTAACCCTTTGGTGCAAAAGGATTTTTTTTGCCAATTTAGACAAAACAGTAGCCCAACAAAAATTAAAAAACCAGTCGTTTTTGTGAACTAACTCAAATTAAAGAAGTGGCGAATTTTTTCAAATTCTGCACAACTTTGATAACTCAATACAATCTTGCCATTGTCTTCACCCGCCCTGACAAATTGTACGGAAACACCCAATTTTTCTGACAAGGCTTCCGACCAGGCAACGCCTTGCTGATCCACCAGTGGTTCGGCTTTAGCAGCAGGCGGGTTGAGCAGTTTCTGCACCAACCGCTCGGTATCCCGCACGGTTAACCCTTTCTGTGCCACAGAACGTGCAGTATCGCTTTGCAACTCACCATCGAGGCTCAGCAGCGCCCGCGCATGACCCATATCCAGATCACCGTGTTCAACCAGCTGTTTGACATCGTCATTCAACTGATTCAAACGCAATAAATTACTCACCGCAGAACGGGATTTACCGACTGCTTCCGCCACTTGCTGGTGGGACAGTTCAAATTCGGTCATCAACCGCTGTAATGCCACGGCTTCTTCAATGGCATTCAGATCTTCGCGCTGAATATTCTCAATCAGCGCTATCGCCACAGCGGCGTTATCTTCGACGTTTTTGATCAGGCAAGGCACAGTTTCCAGCCGCACTAACTGACTGGCGCGCCAGCGACGCTCACCAGCAATGATTTCATATTGCTGATCGGCAATGCGACGCACCACAATCGGCTGGATCACCCCTTGCGCACGGATCGAGTTGGCTAGATCTTCTAGCGCATCCTGCGACATATCGCGTCGTGGCTGATATTTCCCCGGCCGCAGCCAAGTCACTGGCAGGGTTTGTAATTCGCCGGTCTGATTATCAACCCGGTTTTGCGCCGCATCCGCTTGTATATCACTGATAATTTGCTTCTGCCGTGCCACCTGACTGGTGCCCAGCAAAGCTTCCAGCCCTTTGCCTAAACCGCGTTTTTTTACTGTCATCACTAATCTCTCACGCTGAGGCTTCGGCCTTGTGTTGTTGTTCTTCCCGCCGTAATAATTCGCCGGCCAGCCCCAGATAGGCTTTGGAACCTAGTGAGCTTTTGTCGTAATACATCACCGGAGTGCCATGGCTGGGTGCTTCGGCTAAACGGACATTGCGTGGGATAATTGTCCGATATACTTTTTCACCAAAATATTGCTTCAGCTGTTCCGAGACTTCGTTGGAGAGTCGGTTGCGATGATCGAACATCGTTCGCAATACCCCTTCGATTTTCAGTTGCGGGTTCACCACCGCTGCCAGTTTACTGATGGTATCCACCAGCGCGGTCAAGCCTTCCAGCGCAAAATATTCACACTGCATCGGTACCAGCACGGAATCCGCGGCCGACATGGCATTCACGGTCAGCAGGTTCAGTGCGGGTGGGCAATCGATAAAAATATAATCGTATTCATCACGGATCGGTGCCAGCGCATTACGCAGCCGGATCTCACGGGCGAAGACTTCCATCAAACGGATCTCCGCCGCGGTAGCATCGCCGTTGGCGGCAATTAGATCATAACCGCCAGTGGTATCGGTAATGATCACATCCCGCACTGGCTGTTCTTCCACCAGTAGTTCGTAGATGGTGCGTTCCGCTTCGTATTTATTCACACCGCTGGCCATGGTGGCGTTGCCCTGCGGATCGAGATCAACCAGCAGAACCTTACGGCGTGTCGCCGCCATTGACGCAGCCAAATTGACACTGGTGGTGGTTTTACCAACCCCACCTTTCTGGTTTGCTATGGCAATGACTTTTCCCACTGTAGCGGATCCTAAAGTTGTTTTTTCACAATGATCAGATGGCGTTCGGCGTCCAGTTGCGGCACGTCAAGACGATGCGAAGTCACCAGTGTAAACCCTGCCGGTAAAGTCGCCAGTTCATCTTGCGGATACAAGCCTTTCAGCGCCAGAAAAACACCCTGGGGTGCCGGCAGATGATGGCACCAGTTCAGCATATCGGTCAGCGAAGCAAACGCCCGGCTCAATACCCCGTCAAAGCCTTGTTCGTCATGGAAATCTTCCACCCGCGCCTGCACGGCGACGACATTTTTTAAGCCTAATTCCATGATCACTTGGCGGATAAAGCGAATGCGTTTACCCAGGCTATCCAGTAACACAAACTGTTTATCCGGCTGCACAATGGCCAGCGGCAAGCCCGGTAAGCCAGGGCCGGTGCCGACATCGATAAAGCGAGTACCGTGTAGATGTGGTGCCACCACAATACTATCGAGAATATGGCGTACCAGCATGGCTTCCGGTTCACGCACCGAAGTCAGATTGTATGCCTTGTTCCACTTGTGCAGCAACCCGACCAGCGCCAGCAGTTGCTGTTTCTGCTGATCGGACAGCGATATATCGGCTTGTTGCAGCAGTGATTCCAGCTGCGGAAGTAATGTTTGCATATAATCAGGCCGTTTTACGCAGCAAGCCACGTTTTTTCAGATGAACTAACAAAATCGAGATCGCCGCCGGTGTCACCCCCGAGATGCGGGATGCCTGACCCACGGTTTGTGGTTTGGTATCGTTGAGTTTGATGATCACTTCTTTGGATAACCCCGGTACTTCGTTGTAATCCAGTGTCAGTGGTAACAATGTCTCTTCGTGACGCAGTTGTTTGTCGATCTCGTCTTGCTGACGATCGATATAACCGGCGTATTTTACCTGAATTTCAATCTGTTCCGACGCTTGCGGGTGCTCAATACCCGGACCAATGCCGTCGATCGCCATCAGATCCTGATAATTCACTTCCGGGCGACGCAGCAGATCCTCCAGACTGGCCGCACGGCTCAGCGGGGTTTTCAGGATCTGGTTCAGCGCTTCGGTAGCTGGATGCTGCGGTTGGATCCAGCTCTCCTGCAGGCGCTGTTGCTCCTGTGCCATCATTTCCAGCTTGTGGTTGAAGAAGGACCAGCGTTCATCATCCACCAACCCCAAATCGCGTCCTATGGCGGTTAAACGTAAGTCAGCATTATCTTCCCGCAACAGCAAACGGTATTCCGCCCGGCTGGTAAACATGCGGTACGGTTCTTTGGTGCCCAGCGTTGACAGATCGTCCATCAACACGCCGATATAAGCCTGATCCCGACGCGGTGACCATGGATCTTTATCCTGTGCGCGCAGCGCGGCGTTGATCCCGGCCAGCATACCTTGGGCCGCCGCTTCTTCGTAACCGGTGGTGCCGTTGATCTGGCCGGCAAAAAACAGGTTTTGCAGGCATTTGTTTTCCATGTTCGGTTTCAGATCACGTGGATCGAAGAAATCATATTCGATCGCATAACCCGGGCGGGCAATATGGGCATTCTCAAACCCTTTCATCGAACGCACGATCTTGACTTGCACATCAAACGGCAGGCTGGTTGAGATGCCATTTGGATATAACTCATGGGTGGTCAGGCCTTCCGGCTCGATAAAGATCTGGTGCGAGTCTTTGTCGGCAAAACGCATGATCTTGTCTTCGATCGACGGGCAATAGCGTGGGCCGATCCCTTCGATCACACCGGCATACATCGGGCTGCGATCCAGGTTGGCACGGATCACATCGTGCGTTTGAAGGTTGGTATGCGTGATAAAGCAAGGCACCTGACGCGGATGCTGTTCCCGTTTACCTAAAAATGAGAAGACCGGTACCGGATCGTCACCCAATTGCATTTGTAATTGGGAAAAATCGACCGAACGCGCATCAATTCGCGGTGGCGTACCGGTTTTTAAGCGCCCAACCCGCAATGGCATCTCACGCATGCGTTCTGCCAACGTGACGGAGGCCGGATCACCGGAGCGACCGCCGCGATAATGTTCCATACCGATGTGGATCAGGCCGTTTAAGAAAGTGCCTGCCGTCAGTACCACGGTTTTTGCCAGAATACGGATCCCGGCTTGGGTGACCACGCCACAGACACGATCGCCTTCCAGGATCAGATCATCACAGGCTTGCTGGAATAACTGCAGGTTCGGGTAGTTTTCCAAAATATGGCGAATGGTTTGTTTGTACAGCAGACGATCCGCTTGGGCACGGGTGGCGCGTACTGCCGGGCCTTTCGAAGAATTCAAAATGCGGAATTGGATCCCGGCGTGATCAATGGCGCGCGCCATGATGCCACCCATCGCATCCACTTCTTTGACCAAGTGGCCTTTACCGATCCCTCCGATGGCTGGGTTACAAGACATATGTCCTAATGTCTCAATGTTGTGGGTCAGCAGCAGGGTTTTCATGCCCATACGTGCTGCTGCGGTTGCGGCTTCAGTACCCGCATGACCTCCGCCAACCACAATCACATCGAATTGATCATGATACTGCATATGCAAACTCCAATTTAGGCCATCAAGGATCGTTGTTCAGTGGGGCGCATATTCTAGCGGGTTTACGGGATCAATAAAATGAAAGAACGATCGAGAGGAAGAATGTGATCGCTAATTAGATCTAGGATCTTTTAATGATCTTCTTATTGATCTCTATTATATAGATCGCGGTTATCTGTTAATAACTTAAAAATGATCAGATTGATCAAGGTGTTGAGATGGATCCAAACCTGTGTCTTTTCGTGGATCCTGGCCGGTTGAACGTGGGTATAACAGCGGTTGTTATACACAGACCCGAGTGGGCTATGTAGTTGTTAATAGGATAAAAAGAGGTTACCCAGAGGGTTTACGGCTGGTTATGCACAAAAAAATATTTCATGATCCTTATCTGTGGGTATCCTCTGTTTTATATCGATCCAGCTGTCAGTGAACTGTGGATAAAGCTGTGCAAGGCTTTTTACCGCCCGATCGTTTTCATCAGTGGATAAGATCATAAAAGGAAAACGGGATCACGTCACGTGATGTGAGTGATCCCCTTACGTTGGCATGATCAGTTAATGAGTGTGTGCCATTTGGAAAACCATTCATCCGCGGCATCTTCCGGAATGTCGTGTGCGGTGACATCTATTTCCAGCCGTTCGCCGATCTTTTGCGCGCCGGATTGTTCTAATAATTGATCGAGCAGACGCCCGGCGGCACAAAAGGTATCGTAATTACGATCGCCTAAAGCGACCACGGCATAGCGTAATGTGGTTTGCTGTGGCAGTTGTTTGGCCAGCTGTTCGGTAAAGGGTTGCAGGTTATCGGGTACTTGTCCGGCACCATGGGTGGAAGAGACGACCAGCCAGATGGCCTTGGGGGGTTGATTGGCCTTGAGGGTTTCTAAGTTGGCTTGGTAATGCAAAATGGTGTCGTGATTTTGCGCCTGTAATTGCTGCGCCAGGTGTTCCGCGACGTATTCTGCGGCACCGAGGGTTGAACCAATAATAATGTCGATATGGGCCATGGTTTTTCCTTAATAAAAAAGGAGCCCTGAGGCTCCCTTTATCACGCGGTATGTAGATTGCAAACTACACGCGGCGTTTGAATTCACCGGTACGGGTGTCGATTTCGATCTTGTCGCCAATTTTAACGAAGTCAGCAACAGAGATAGTAGCATCAGTGCCTTTCAGCTTAGCTGGTTTCATCACTTTACCGGAAGTATCACCACGAACGGATGGTTCGGTGTATTCCACTTCACGTACGATAGTGATTGGCAGTTCCATGGAGATCGCTTTGCCATCGTAGAAAGTTACTTCACAGATGTCTTCCATACCGTCGATCAGGTAGTTCAGTACGTCGCCCAGGTTTTCTTTTTCGATATCGTACTGGTTGTATTCAGTATCCATGAATACATACATCGGATCAGCGAAGTAAGAATAAGTACATTCTTTACGTTCCAGCTGTACGGTGTCCAATTTGTCATCGGCTTTGAACACAGTTTCAGCACCTGCGCCAGACAGCAGGTTTTTCATTTTCATTTTAACAACGGCAGAGTTACGGCCGGATTTGTTGAATTCGGTTTTCAGTACGACCATTGGGTCTTTACCGATCATGATGACGTTACCGACACGGATTTCCTGAGCGATTTTCATGTGTTCAATTCCTGAATTGAGCTTAAGCTTAGATTTACGCGCAACATTCTAGCTGTTTTTCGACAAAATGCACCAATTGGCTGGCTAAATTTCCACCAGCAAGCGCAGTTTGCGGCCATTGCTGCGCCTGTTGCTGCCATTCTGACCAATATGGTTGTAATGCGGCCCAACTCGCGATGAATTCCTCTGGATGCGCTTGGTTAAAGGTTAGAAACAATTGCTGCACCGCCGATGCCAATACTGGCGACATGTTTTCGGTATACCGATCCAGAAAGGCCTGTAATTTGTCCAGATGCGCCTCTTCTTCTTGCGGGTAGATGTGCCACAGAAACGGGCGGGCAGCCCACTGTGCCCGTAAGAACGAGTCTTCGCCCCGCACGATGTTGAAATCACAGCTCCATAACAGCTGATCGTAACCGGCCTGATCGGTCATCGGCAGTACTTCCACGGTCAGTGCACCTTGCTGCCAACGGCCACCAGCCTGACAGCTCTCGACAGGTAACAGGGTCTGTAAACTATTGAGCGTTCGGCCGGCGGGGATCAGGCAACGAATGGGGGTAGGGTGGCTTTGCCAGTGATCAAGCAATACCGGTAGGATGTTGTTTTCGTAACTGAACAGGCTAATAAACAGTTCATTTGGTTGGGGTGGCAGCAGGTGACGTTGCTGGCAAAATTGTTGCCGGTGTTCGCTTTGTTGTTGCCATTGCTGCCGTGCGGCAAACAGGGTGTTTTCGCACAACAGGCCGCCGCTGTTCGCGCTGAAGCCGGGAAAAAAGAAAAATTTGGTGAGCTGATCTTGGCGCGAAGGCAGCCCGTGACAGCCATCGATCCAGCTTTCGGCGGTTAAATATTCCAGATTGAGCCACACTGGTGGTTTATCCATTTGCTGCATTTGGTGTCGCAGGCTAAGTGGCAGTTCGCAGGCAAAGGCTTCAATAACGACCTTGCCGGGTAGTACATCGGCCGGAAAGTTGGCATTCCAGTGACCGATCAGCACATTATCGATGGTTTGTTGCGCCAATTTCATATCTAACATCGGGCATAAGCGTTGAAAGCTCACGAAATCATCCACCCACAGACGCACCGGGCGTTGGTATTCATTGGCAAGTTGTCGGGCGAGGCGCCAGGTCACACCAATATCGCCGTAGTTATCGACCACGGTACAAAAAATATCCCAATAAGAAACGGCAATCGGCGGCATAAGCTTCATCATCTGGCAAGATAGTGGCAGGATCGTAACAGAAAATCAGGCAAAATAGCCGGGTTGACGGATTTAACCAAGAGAGAGTTATGCAAGCAAATCTGATGTTGTTGGTAACAGCCGCCATCTGGGGATTCGCCTTTGTGGCGCAACGCGTGGCCATGGATCACATGGGGCCATTTTCTTTTAATGCGGTACGTTTTTTACTCGGTGCGGCATCATTATTACCACTGATTTGGTTCTTTTCGCGAAAAAAAGCCATTTCAACCACTGCTGCGGCAAAAACATCGATCTGGTTAGCTGGTGGTGTTGCGGGCGCGATTTTATTTGTGGCGGCGGCATTACAACAGGTCGGGTTGTTGGATACCTCCGCGGCCAAAGCGGGGTTTATCACCGGTTTATATATGATTTTAGTACCATTTCTTGGTTTATTTTTGCGTCATGTGACCGGATTAAATGCCTGGCTGGGCGCGCTACTAGCTCTGGTAGGTCTGTATTTATTGAGTATTAATGCCGATTTTTCCATGTCGCGTGGCGATTTTCTGATGTTTGTCGGTGCTATTTTCTGGGCTTGCCATATTTTGTGGATCGATTTTATTGGCCGGCGGGTTAATGCATTGCAATTATCGGCAGTGCAATTTTTAGCTTGTGGCTTGTTAAGTTCAGTGGCGGCATTTTGGCAGGAAACACCCACCTTCGCATCGGTATTACTGGCCTGGCCGGCGATCTTATTTGCCAGCTTTATCAGTGTCGGTTTAGCTTACACCTTGCAAGTTGTGGCACAAAAACGCGCTAAACCAACTCATGCCGCCATTATCATGAGTATGGAAGCCGTATTTGCTGCCATTGGTGGCGTGGTATTTCTGGATGAAAATTTGCCCATGCGCGGCTGGATCGGATGCGGATTGATGATGACCGGTATGCTGTTATCCCAGATCCCGCTACCTAAATTTAATCGTGCAACGACTTAAACAATAAACAGAAATCATATGAAGGAGCCGGGCATGTCTTTTCGTCTGAATGAATGGGTGCAACCGCTGATTGCGCTCGTGTTAGTTGTGGCGATCGTGGGGGCCTCGTTTCTGGTGATTGCGCCATTTTTGGTGGCGATGTTATGGGCCATCATCGTGGTTTCTGCGACCTGGGATCAGTTTTCCTGGTTATCGGCCCGACTTGGTGGGCGAGATGGTTTGGCGGCCAGTCTGATTGTTGCTGTATTGATGTTATTTATCTTGGTGCCGCTGGTGTTGGCTTCCGTTGAGTTTGCGCAGCAACTGACGCGGTTAGCCCGATTGTTACAGCAACAAATCGAATCCGGCATCTGGCCCGCGTTACCGGCATGGTTACAAAATTTACCCTATGCCGGCGAGTGGTTACAAACCCAGTGGGCGGGGTTACAGCAACAAGATCTGCAAGTACTGACACCACTGAAAGGATTAATCGCTCCGCTGGTGAAAATGATGCTCAGCATGGCCGGATCGTTCGGGGCTGGTATGCTGATGTTATTGATTAGCTTGCTGATCGCCGGCGTATTATATGCCAATGGTGAAACAATCCACCGCTGGGTTTTAGCTTTTAGTCACAAGGTCGCGCCCAACGAAGGGGTTCGATTACTGGCCGTAGCACACACGACGGTGCGTGGTGTGGTGAATGGGTTTATTGGCGCGGCCATTGCACAAGGCGCGTTTGCCTGGTTTGGCTATGCGTTGGCCGGTGTGCCGCATGCGTTGAGTTTTGGTCTGGCGACCTGCTTGTTATCCGTGATACCCGGCGGGCCTATGATATTGGCGTTACCCGCCATTGGCTGGCTGTATCAGCATGGTTCGATCGGGTGGGCGATATTTGTGGCAATTTGGACACTGTTTGCCGTGGGTTCTATCGATAATGTGGTGAAATCACTGGTGATTGGCCGCAACAGCCCACTGCCCATCGTGTTGATCTTATTTGGCGTCGCGGGTGGGGCAATGAGCTTTGGTTTGTTGGGGGTCTTTTTAGGCCCGATATTGCTGGCGCTGGTATATGCGTTGCTGAAAAACTGGGTGAATAGCGACGATAAAACTTTAAAAATACAATCATAATCAAAAGCATAATTATGTAGTCGGGGTCTGCCAGCCTGTCCCGGCTAATTTTTCGGCCAGATAATCAATTAGCGTTTTCACTTTCAGCGACAGGTTTTTGCGCGAAGGGTAAACCGCATGAATACCAAAACTCGGCCCTGACCATTCCGGTAAAAAAGTCACTAATCTTCCTTCTTTAATATCCGGTCCGACCTGAAATATTGGCTGTAGGGCGATACCTTGGCCGGCTAACACGACGGCACGGATGGTATCACCATTATTGGTGTGCATTCTGGCTTTAACAGGAATGGCCCGTTCGCCGTCTCTGATCGATTGAAAATGCCAAACATCACCGGTCGGCAAATAGGAATACGAAATGGCTTGGTGATGAGTCAGATCTTCCGGTTTAGTGGGAGTACCGTATTTTTCCAGATAGGCGGGGGATGCACACAATACGGCGTGGCTATTGGCCAGTCGGCGTGAAACCAATGATGAGTCAGCCAAGTTGCCGATCCGGATCGCCAGATCAAACCCTTCCTCCAGTAAGTCAACTCGCCGATCGTTCAGTTCAATGTCTAAGGTGATCGCAGGATGGCGATCCATAAACTCGGCCCATAACGGGGCCAGATAACGGGTACCAAAGGTCAGCGGTGCATTAATGCGGATGTTGCCAATCAGGCTGGCGTTGTTAGCACCAACGGCACTGTCAGCATCATCCAAATCTGCCAGAATATTTTTCGCGCGGTGATAATAATCACGTCCTGCTTCGGTCAGTGCAATACGGCGGGTCGAACGCTGCAGTAGACGGACACCAAGATAGGTTTCTAACTCTTGAATATAGCGGGAAATGGCGGCTTTGGAGCTGTGTAAACGCTGTGATGCCGCGACAAAACTGCCACTTTCCACCACCGCAATCAGAGCAGTTATGCTACGCAAACGGTCCATTGATTGTTCCGATTTATGAAATAGTTAATCTTTATAAATACTATTTATCTGTAGCCGGTAAATCAATAGAGTTAATGTACGCCAATGGACAATGGTTACATGATTATGAAGATCATGTAGTGATGGATATCACAACGCAATATTAATGTTGATTTCCAGGAGCGTAAAAAATGAACAAATCATTATCCCATATTGCTGCTGTTGCTGTGTTTTCTCTGTTTGCTGCTGCAGCTAGTCAGGCTGACATAAATACTTATCGTGTTCATGGCACCGTACAACAGATTGATGCGGCAAATCATAAGGTTACCTTGGCGCAAGATGCCGTCACGGAACTGGGTTGGCCAATGCGCACGATGACGTATAAAGTTGATGGCGATAGCATTCTCGGCGGCGTTGCTGCAGGCCAGAGTGTCGACGCAACTTTTACTGCTGATTCACCTTATAATCCATCGATCCATTTCATCACACCAACCGCTCATTAATATGGGGGTTACCGGTCTGCTCTGTGGCTGACCGGAATTTGATGTTATGCTTTGGGGCCCATACTCGTGATCGAATTAGCCTCATGTTTACTCAACAGCATCTGCTCCAATTGGCTCGTACGCCAATGCCCTTCGGCAAATATCAGGGGCGGATGCTGATCGACCTTCCTGAAGAATATCTGCTCTGGTTTGCTAAAAAAGGTTTTCCGCAAGGTTCACTTGGTGAATTGATGGCTTTGTGTCTGGAAATCAAAATTGAAGGCCTGGAATACCTGATCAAGCCCTTGAAACAAGCTTAAACTCGTCATTTAGCATTGCCGCTTTTTCCTGCAAGACAGCTAAAATAGTATTTATCTCTTTTTGTATATTTACATATCGAAATATCTCGATATATAGTAATGCTAATCTGTTCAGGTAAATGTTATGAACCATCAGGAAGTCGACACCATCATTAAAGCACTGGCCAATCCGGTCAGACGGGACATTTTATCCTGGCTGAAAAATCCGGCTCTGGAGTTTCCGGAACAAATCAGCCCTTATACTGATGGTGTGTGTGTTGGACAGATCTTTTCGCGGGCAGGTTTATCGCAATCGACCATTTCTGCGCATCTGGCAACCTTACAACGTGCCGGATTACTGACTTCCAAGCGATTGGGGCAGTGGGTGTATTACCAGCGTAATGAAACCGTGATCGATGAATTTACTGCCCATATGAAACAGGCATTGTAACTTTATTCAGGAGTCTGACATGACCACCTTATTTGATCCGATCCAGATGGGCGAGCTGTCGCTGCCAAACCGTATCATTATGGCACCACTAACTCGTTGCCGCGCCAGTGAAGGGCGGGTACCGAATGCTCTGATGGCCGAATATTATGTGCAGCGTGCTTCTGCCGGTCTCATTATCAGTGAAGCAACGTCGGTTACCCCGATGGGCGTTGGTTATCCTGACACACCGGGGATCTGGTCGGCTGCACAGGTTGAAGGTTGGAAACTGGTAACTGATGCAGTACATCAGGCCGGAGGGCGCATTGTGCTGCAGTTATGGCATGTCGGTCGTATTTCTGATCCAATCTATCTGAATGGTGAACTACCGGTTGCACCAAGTGCAATTGCGGCAGAAGGCCATGTGAGTTTAGTGCGTCCAATGAAAGGTTTTGAAGTACCACGGGCTCTCAACTTGGATGAAATACCGGCTATTGTTGAGGCTTATCGCAAAGGCGCTGAAAACGCGAAAAAGGCAGGGTTTGACGGTGTCGAAATCCATGGTGCCAATGGTTATCTGCTCGATCAATTCCTGCAAAGCTCCACCAATCAGCGCACTGATGTCTACGGTGGCAGCATTGAAAACCGCGCACGCCTGATGCTGGAAGTAACGGATGCCGTTATTTCTGTCTGGGGGGCCGGTCGTGTAGGTATGCACCTGGCTCCGCGTGGTGATTCGCATTCGATGGGTGACAGCGATCCGGCGGCGACCTTTGGTTATGTAGCCAAAGAGCTGGGTAAACGTCAGATCGCGTTTATTTTTACCCGGGAACATTTTAATGCGCCGGCATTAACGCCAGCACTGAGACAGGCTTTTGGTGGCGCGTTTATCGCGAACGAACAATTTACCGCGGAAACTGCCCAGCAAGTTTTGAGTGAAGGCCATGCGGATGCGGTTGCTTTCGGTAAACAATTTATCGCAAATCCAGATTTAGTGACGCGTTTCCAGCAGCTAGCGGCATTAAATGAATTACGCACCGACAAAATGTATGCCTCGGGCCCGGAAGGCTATACCGATTATCCCGCGTTAAGTGCCTAAATGAAAAGAAAAGGTATCTGCGGATACCTTTTCTTTTTCTCAGCACGTCATAGCCAAATGTAACTAAGTAACTATTTAATCTGTCTGACTATTTGCGGACAGATCACCGAAGCCGTTAGAATCACTCATTAGTAAAAATATCATGTCGGAGTTGTGTGCATGGGTGATAAACCAGTCAGCAGCAGAAAACAGCAGGCTTTAGAAACCAAAACGCGGATCTATCAAACCGCGTTGTCGCTGATGGAAAAGAAAAACTATCAGAGCATTACTATTGAAGAGATCAGTAAGTCGGCTGGTGTTTCGGTTGGGGCGTTTTATCACTATTTTAAATCGAAGAACGATATTTTTTTCGAAATTTATCAAGAGGCTGATCGTTACTTTGAAGAGTATGTCGCGATGGAGTTAAAATCCGCTCCGGGCCAACCGCGAATCATTGAATATTTTGCGCATTATGCGGGGTATTGTCAGCGCGTTGGCTTGGATACAGTTAAATCGCTTTATAATCCGGATAATAAACTCTTCATCAGATACGATCGGTTTATGCTGCAATTGCTCAAACAGGTTGTCATTGAAGCACAAACAGAACAATTATTGACGGTCGAATTAAGCGCACAGCAGATCACGGAATATTTGTTGATTGCAGCCCGTGGTGTGGTCTGTGATTGGTGTTTGCATGACGGCCTTTATGACCTTAGCGACATGATGCAGCAATACATCACCCGCTTATTACCTATTTTTATACCGTTAGCAGTACCAAAATGATGTTTTAGCGAAATAAAAAATAAATTGGCCGCAATAAAAAGCGGCTTTTTTGTTGATCCGATTCAAACTCTCTTAGCTTGATCTATATTTTCCTTCGTTCTGTGAGCTGACTGGGTTGATCCTTTCTACGTTGCTTTCTATGCTGAATCAATTCACTGAATTCGTTCGGTGAGTTGATTTGTTAGTTATAACCACTTTCTTGTCGTGTAATTTGTAGTAGGCAGGTGGAACTATGTTATATGGAAATAACGCTCGAAATATCAACAACCGTACCATTCCATTATCAGGAAAGGACAATCCGGAAGCGATAAAACCCTGCAGCACTCCTCGTCATGTCATGATTATTGGTGGTGGCGTAGCTGGAATGGAAGCTGCCCGTGTGGCGGCCAGGCGTGGGCATAAAGTTGAGTTATACGAACAAAAAGGCTGTTTGGGCGGTAATTTAGTTGCTGCGGGCATGCCGGAGTTTAAAAAAGAGTGTCATGCTTTAGTGCATTGGTATGGCAGTGAGTTGCACGAATTAAATGTACCCGTACATCTGCATTCCTATATTGAAGAAGAGTCGATTCTGCAAAGCCGAGCCGATGTGGTGATCATTGCAACCGGTTCTACCCCTGTAAAACAAACCATTCCTGGTTTTCAGCACACATTCAGCGCTGAGATGGTGCTGTCGGGGAAAAAAAATCCGGGCAAAACAGTAATTGTGTCTGGTGGTGGGTTGGTGGGGTGTGAAACCGCACTTTGGTTACGCAATCAGGGTAAACAAGTGATATTGGTGGAAAAACAACGTCAGATCCTGCCGGTCAGCCGGGAATTAAGTTATAGCAGTACGGAAACATTAAAACGGTTACTGCCAGAAAAAGGTATTGTCGTTAAAACAGATACCGTTATTTCTCACGCCACCGCTGCGGGTGTCATCCTACAATCGGACGGACAAACCATTACGCAATCAGCCGATTCGATCATTACGGCCATTGGTTATCAATCAAATAATTCACTGTATGACAATCTGAAAACAGAGTTAAAAGAGATCTATTTATTGGGCGATGCCAAACAAGTTAAAAATATCATGCATGCGGTGCGGGATGCTTATGATGTGGCAAGCCAGATATGATGTGACTGACACAAAGATTCTGACATTGATATTGGTCTAACCATGCGATTTTCCGAGCGTCACAGCTATACTTGATGCAATTTGATCCTCCGCCAAAGCACAGTGGCGGCTTATAACGAATTACATCAATAATCGGGTAACCAAATGAACGATATCATTATAACGCAAGAGCAGGTGAACGCAGCTGCAGACGCTATCTGTGCTGAAGGCAATAAACCAACGGTATTAGATGTGCGTAAACGCTTAAAAACCGGCACTATCTCGGCGGTTTGGCGTCTATTTCAGGTCTGGCAATCGGCACAGGTTGTGCCGGCTGAACAAGATATTTCTGTTCCTTCCGAATTATTGCGCCCACTGGAAGAGTTTATTACCCGTCAGGTTGCGACCGTTAAGTCGCAATATGAAAATGAAATTGAAACATTACGTCAGATCAACAGTGAATTAATGGCGGAAAATGATAAGCAAGAGCAGCAATTAACTTTGCAAGGTGTGGAGTTAAATTCTGCCCGAGCGATTAAAAATGAAGTGTCTGGCCGATTTGAACAATTGAATGCAGAACTAAAGCGTGCGCGGGAAGAAATTGATGTTGAAAAAGAATCGGCAACACAATCACGTATGGAATTAGTGAAAGCACAATTAAAACTGGAGTCGGTACCACGTTTGGAAGCGGATCTGGATCAGTTATATAAAACACTGGAACAGGAACGGGTGGCTAAATTGAACGCTGAACACAGCGCGAAAGCGTTGACCGCAAAATTAGAAACCGAAGTGGCAGCGCGTAAAAAAGCCGAAAATGATTTGCTGGAACTGTTACGCCGCAAAGAAGAGAGTGCTGTGCGCGTTTAAGTGTTTATCGAACCAAATAAAAAAGCGGAGCTATACCAGCCCCGCTTTTTTATTACTGCAATATTATTTACCGATACAAAATGACGAAAAAATCCGCCCCAGCAAATCATCGGCACTAAAAGCCCCGGTGATTTCACTTAACGCTTCTTGTGCCATGCGCAGTTCTTCAGCAACCAATTCACCAGCCCGATAGACTTCGAGTTGCACCTTGGCTTCGTCCAAACGAGCGGATGCACGCTCAATGGCATCCAGATGGCGGCGACGGGCAATAAACCCGCCTTCCAGCGTGCTCTGGAATCCCATACAGGCTTTCAGATGTTCCCGTAATGCATCTAAACCCAGCCCGGTTTTTGCCGAGATCGGATATACCGCATAACCATTCTCTTCGCTGACCGTCAGATCTTCACCGGTCAGATCGGCTTTATTGCGGATCACGGTAATACCGAGGTTTTCTGGTAACCGATCAACAAAATCAGGCCAGATGTCATGTGGGTTACGGGCATCGGTGGTGGTGCCATCGACCATAAACAGCACGCGATCCGCTTGTTCAATTTCGGCCCAAGCGCGTTCAATACCGATTTTCTCGACCGTATCGGTGGTATCACGCAAACCAGCGGTATCAATGATATGCAACGGCATGCCATCGAGATGGATGTGCTCACGCAACACATCGCGGGTGGTACCGGCAATTTCGGTGACAATGGCGGATTCGCGGCCAGCTAATGCATTGAGCAGGCTCGATTTTCCGGCATTGGGACGGCCAGCGATCACTACTTTCATACCATCACGCAGCAATGCGCCTTGCCGCGCTTCACGATTCACCTGCGCTAAATCATCCATCACGCCATACAGCGCATTGGCAATTTTGCCGTCGGAGAGAAAATCGATCTCTTCTTCCGGAAAATCAATCGCGGCTTCGACATAAATACGTAGATTTGTTAGCGAACCGACCAGCTGGTGAATGCGTTGTGAAAACTCGCCCTGCAGTGATTGCATGGCGGAACGCGCCGCTTGTTCGCTGGTGGCTTCGATCAGATCGGCAATCGCTTCGGCTTGCGCCAGATCGAGTTTGTCATTCATAAAGGCACGTTCAGAAAACTCACCCGGGCGGGCGAGACGCACGCCTGTAATGGTCAGAATCCGCTTTAGCAGCATATCGAGCACCACGGGGCCACCATGGCCCTGCAGTTCCAGTACATCTTCACCGGTGAAGCTGTACGGCGCTTTAAACAGTAAGGCGATACCTTGATCCAGTGCTTTACCATCCGCATCACAAAATGGTAGTAGTTCTGCATGGCGTATTTTGGGAATTTTACCTAACACTTGTTCTGCAACCTGGCTGCTATGCGGGCCGGAAACACGCAGAATACCGATACCACCGCGTCCGGGTGGTGTGGCAAGCGCAACGATAGTATCTGTAGACATGAGCATTCTCTGAATAGCGTTCTTGATGAAATTGTAATGAATATTACGCGGAAAGCCGAATAAAAAGCCCCGCAAAAAGCGGGGCTCAAAGGTCAACCGGAAGAATATTATTTCTTACGGGTATGCAGACCTTTTTTCTCCAGCTGACGGAAAATCAATGTCTGCTGGGTAATAGTCACAATGTTACTTACTACCCAGTACAGCGTCAGACCAGATGGGAACCACAGGAACATGAAAGTGAAGATGATAGGCATGAACTGCATCACTTTCTGCTGCATTGGGTCAGTAACTGTAGTTGGGCTCATCTTCTGGATGTACCACATAGAGGCACCCATCAGCAGCGGCAACACGTAGTATGGGTCTTTCACTGACAAGTCGATCAACCACAGTGCGAACGGCGCATGACGCAGCTCTACGGATTCCATCAGTGTCCAGTACAGTGCGATGAAGATTGGCATCTGTACTAACAGTGGGAAACAGCCGCCCAGCGGGTTAACTTTTTCTTCTTTGTACAGCTCCATCATCGCCTGCGACATCTTCTGGCGATCATCACCCAGACGTTCACGCAGCGCAGTCAGTTTTGGTTGCAGCATACGCATTTTAGCCATGGAGGTGTATTGCGCTTTTGACAGCGGATACATACCACCACGCACAATCAGCGTGATCAGTACAATCGCCACACCCCAGTTGCCAACTAAACCATGCAGGAACTGCAACAGTTTGAACAGCGGTTGGGCGATAAACCACAGATAACCGTAATCGACAGTCAGATCCAGATGCTGTGCAGTGGCGGCCATCTGATCTTGCAGTTTAGGGCCAACCCACAGGCTGGTACCCACCACAGCTTCAGCATTAGCAGCAACGGTGGTGATCGGCAGTTTAATACCAATGATGGCATCACCACTGTCTTTTACATCCGCATTCACATTAACCGCTTTCGCATAAATGTGGTTTTGTGCGTCTGGTTTACCGGTCCAAGCTGCCACGAAATAGTGTTGCAGCATACCGGCCCAACCGGCTGGTGTTGCCACATCCAGTTTGGCTTCATTGATATTGCTGAACTTCACTTTTTCATAGCGGTGTTCAGCAGATGAATAAGCGGCACCGTGGAACGCGCTGGACATCATGCCTGGGCTGCTTTGTTGATCAGCTGGTGCGGCGATGGTTTGTTTCAGCTGGCCGTAGAACTGAACTTCCAGTGGCTGCGCAGAGGCGTTTTTCACCTGATAATCAACACCAACGGCGTAGCTATCACGTTTCAGAACAAAACGTTTGGTGAAGATGTTGCCTTTGGCATCGGTGTATACCATTGGTACTACCAGTTCATCTTTGCCATCAGCCAGTTTGAATTCTGTCGCGGTTGCGGTGTAAACAGGGCGGATCGCCTGATTATCGACACCATCACGACCAATCAGACCACTTTGCGCAATGTATTGGTGTTGTGGTTTTTTATCCAACAGTACAAACGGTTTATCAGAACCCTGAGTTTCTGTCTGTTTCAGCAATTTCGCTTCAACAATGTCACCGCCCAGCGTATCGACTGTCAGTTCCAGCACATCAGAACGCAGTGTCAGCAGTGCGTGTTTTGCATTGCCTGCTTCGTTTTGATTTGGAACATCACCACTGGATGAAACAGGAACAGAACTTTCCGCGGTCGCTGGGGCTGCAGGTTTCGGCGCCTTATCAACCATCCAGCTCTGCCAGAGCATGAAGGAGACCAGCAATAAGCCGATCAAGAGGAGATTACGTTGAGGTTGCATAGTTATTTTCTTCGCTTCGATTGCTGAGGTTGCGGAACCGGATCATGGCCGCCTGAATGTAAAGGGTGACATTTTAATAGACGTTTGCCACCTAACCAAATGCCTTTTATGAGACCGTGCAGGCAAATTGCATCAATCATGTATTGAGAACAGCTTGGTGTAAAGCGGCAACGTGGGCCAAGAAGCGGACTAATGACCCACTGGTAGACTCTTATGAGTGCAACGACTAGCCATTGCTGCGGCGTGCGAGGGTGCGCCATAGCTTATCCAGTAGTTGTGATAAATCGGGGTTTTCCAATCCACGCACAGGTGCTTTAGCGATCACTACAATATCAATCGGCGGTAATTCGTGTTGATGTAAGCGAAAACTTTCTCTGATCTGACGTTTTACGCGGTTACGCCATACGGCACGTTTCAGTGCTTTTTTCGGTATAGCTAAACCTAAACGCGGATGCGTCAGTTCATTACGAATGGCTAACAGAGTGAGATGTGGCGAAGAGGCTCGCACAGGTTGCGCGAAGACTTTTTGAAAAGTGTCGGGAGTTAACAGACGTAACTCCCGAGGAAAGGTTACTTGCTTGACCATTAAACAGTGGTCAGACGAGCGCGACCTTTAGCGCGGCGAGCAGCCAGAACTTTGCGGCCACCGACTGTTGCCATACGAGAACGGAAACCGTGGTTACGAGCACGTTTCAGTACTGAAGGTTGGAAAGTACGTTTCATAGCTATAATCCGTGAATTAACTGTACAGATTTGATGCTGTCGCCTACCGACGCGCCGATATAATGGCGAAAACATCAATTCAAAGAGGCGGGATTTTAAACAGATAACGGCTACACGTCAATCGGCCAGCGAATCAATAACTGGCAGAGCAGACAGGTAAAGTTGTCGTTTTATCTCGATCCTCACAAAATCGCCACGATCCATTAAAGATCGCGGCGGGCGATTATATCGGTTTATGCCTATCTAGCAAGATCACTCTGCCTGATCTTGCATCACTCTTTGTAATGTGACCTGTTTCGCGCGGCTAAAATCAGTCTTGCCTGAGCCCAGTTTGGGTAATTGCTCCAACATCAGGAGCTGGGTTGGCAGTAATAACGGGTTACAACCGTGCGCCAGCATGGCTTTTTTCAGCTCATTAATATCCAAAGCGACGGTGGTCAGTAACACGATTTGCTCGCCCTTTTTGGCATCCGGTATGTTTACGGCGATCACTTCGGTTTCTTC
This sequence comes from uncultured Tolumonas sp., assembly GCF_963678185.1. Classification (NCBI taxonomy): domain Bacteria; kingdom Pseudomonadati; phylum Pseudomonadota; class Gammaproteobacteria; order Aeromonadales; family Aeromonadaceae; genus Tolumonas; species uncultured Tolumonas sp. The sequence continues at coordinate 2,444,048 of NZ_OY782757.1, read as the reverse complement.
CAATAAGGCTTGCTGTGCTGATAGCTCTACGGCACCGAGACTGATCATTTCGCCGCCAATTTTAGCAAAACGCGAATACCGATCGACGATAGTTAAGAAACCATCTTCATCCAGATGACCTTTGTCACCCGTAACGTACCAACGGCTACCATCGAGCTCTTTTATCACACTGTCAGTTTTTTCTGGGTTATTCAGATAACCCTGCATGACTTGTGGCCCACCGATCAGGATCATGCCATCACTGCCGGTTGGCAATTCCGCCAGTGTGATTGGATCAACAATCCGTACATTCGAGCCCGGCAGTGGCATACCAACTGTGCCGTGTTTGCTGCCAATTTGCAGATCCCAATACTGAGTATCCAGACAGTCAGGCAGATTGACACTGGCAACCGGTGTGGTTTCGGTGGCGCCGTAACCTTCCAAAATATGTTTATTAAAACGAGTCAGAAACGCCTCACGGACTACTGGGTTCAGTTTTTCTGCACCGGCAACCACAATGCGTAAGCTTTCCATCATCAACGGATGCACTTTCGGGTGTTTGGCGTATAAACGGAAGAAGGTGGAGGTGCCGCATAAAATGGTGGCACGGTATTGTGCAATACTTTTTGCGACACCCACTGCATCGGTCGGGTCGGCGTGGCACACCATCGGAATACCTTCAATCAGCGGCATAAACTGGTTTACCGTCAGACCAAAGGCATGGAACAGTGGCAAACAAGACATCAAGACATCTTGTTCTTGTGTGTTCACCACATCGGAGATCTGTTTCAGGTTCGCCATAATATTCTGATGGCTGAGCATGACGCCTTTCGGTAAACCTTCGCTGCCACTGGAAAACAAGATCGCGGCAGTTTGCTGACTATCATGCGTATGGTTACAGACTCGTTTTAAGATTCGAGTTGGCAGCAGACGGATGGCCAGCCAGCGCCAGAACGATTCATTGAAGTGGATTTCACTGCGCAGATCTTCCAAATAAACAATGTGTTTACCTTGTAAGACAGTAATGACATCGCCATTTTTCTTTTCCAACCGTTCAATGAAACGGCGCGATGTGTAAATAGTGCGGATGTCTGCTTGTTCAATCGCGGTGTTCAGTGCCGCTTCATTGGCGGTGTAATTGAGATTAACAATGGTTTTGCCGGCCAGCAGCGTGGCCATATTACATAATACGCCGCCGGTACTGGTTGGCAGTAAGAGGCCAACATTTTGTTCCGGGCTTAAACGCTGGATGCGACGCGACAAACACCAGGCAGCGGCTAAGGCTTTATCCGCAGTCAGTGGGGCTGAGATACCATCTGCCAGTGACAGTTTGCGACGTTCGCCTTTTTTAACGCTGCTGATCCAGGCATTGGTCAGTGTCGGCAAATTTTCTACGTGTTTTTGCCAAGATTGCACAGAGAGATCGAAAACCCGTTTTTTGATAGTAACTGCGCTGCTGTCTTTAGGTTGTGGCTGACCGAAAGCAACGATGATTTCACGGTAATAACCGCTACGACGCAGCGTTTTTAACTTGTTGGATGAGCGGGAAAATTGGCTGCCCCACAGGCCGCGCAGATAAAACGGCACAATCACAACATCATCACTGGCTTGTTTACAGGCTAACTCAAAACCACGGCGAAATTCGCCCAGATGACCGTTGCGGCTAATGGAGCCTTCCGGGAATAGGCACACCACTTCGCCCTGATTGAGTAGATCACTGATGGTTTCCAGCGAGCGGCGGCTGGCAGTATTGGCAATCGGCACACAACCATACAAACGGAATAACCATTTCAGGTATTTGTGCTCATAGATACTTTTGATCATCACAAAACGGACTGGACGTGGGCTGGCGATTTGCACGATAGCCCAGTCGATCCAGCTGACATGATTACCCAGCAGCAGCACACCGCCGGTGGCAGGAATGTTCTGGATACCTTGAATATCGACTTTGTACCGTTGGCTGAGCAGACTTTGTGCGATAAATCGCAGCAGAGTTTGCGGCATTTTGCGGATGGTATAGATGCAACCTAAAACCGTTACGCCAGCCATCAGATACAGCAGGTGTTTACCATCAAAACCAAAGTGCGCAAAAACCACGGTTAAAATCAGGAAAGAAAGCATGGCAATGTTCTGGAACAGGTTGTTGCCGGCAATCACCTTACCGAGTTCATCTTCCCGACTGTGGAATTGGATCAGCGCATTCAGCGGCACGATAAACATACCGCCCGCAGTGCCAATCAGCAGAAAATCGAGGGCGTAGAAGGTGGTGCTGGTGAATTGCGGCAACATCACCAGACCGGCAGCCACGCCGACAATACCAACTGGGATCAAGCTGGTGGCAATGTAATTACGTGATAACCGTGCGGCTAATGTCGAACCCAGAGCAATACCCAGACCGGTACACGCCAGCACGCCTTGTAATACCAGTGTGTTTTCAATGCCTGCCGCTTGTTTGGCAAATGCGGGGAAGGCGGCCAGTAATACCTGACCCACTGCCCAAAACAGTGATAAACCAAGCACTGACAAACGAATGACATCACGATCTAAGACCGGGGCCAGTTCTTTCTTAAATTGGTCTATTTTGACACTGTTTTGCCAGTCAAATGCTGGTAGCGGTTGCGGGTGTTCCAGGGTTGGCAAGCGATATAACAGTAATAACTCTAGAACGGTGCAACCCACCAGCATCCAGCCCGCTGGCGCCAGTGATTGCAAGATCGGGCCACTTTGTTTGGAACCGGTCGGGAACCACAATTCAAACACTACGGTGAAGGCCACGGTACCCGCTAAAATAGCGATAATAGAGACGGCCTGCACCGCGCCATTGGCTTCCGCCAGATGGTTTTTACCAAACAGCGCCTGGATATAACCGTATTTCGCGGGCGAATAAAACGTGGCCTGTACAGCGAGCAAGAAAGTCATGGTAAACGCCGGCCAGAACCAGCCTTGGTAATAACAAAGTGTGATTGCCAGCGTCAGACCCACCGCAATCCAAGCGGATAAGCGCATGACTTTGTCTTTCGGGTATTTATCGGAACAAAATCCAGCGGGAGCAAAAAAGGCGATGAATGGCAGCAGAATCAGCGCATTCACAATCGCGGTCAGGATCACCTGTTGCGAGCCGTCATAAATCTTAAAAACGGTATTCTGAATGATAATTTTATGCCCGAGATCGACAAAGGCATTCATAAAGCCGGCCAGCAGAAAGGCGAGGGCGCCACGCTGACTAAGTAATTTGAACATGAGGAAGTCCTGATTTCCACCTAACAGATAACTATATCGTGAATAATAGTATCGTTTTTTACAAATGGAATTCGCCTTGTTGCGTCTGTTACACCTCATGGTATTGTTAAATAATACTTTATTGCGGTAGAGAGTTTTATGAGTCAGACCAACAGCCTGTTACTGGCCTTAAAAAAACAGCTACGAGCCCAGGGGAAAACCTATGCGGATGTTGCCCAGTTACTGGATTTAAGCGAAGCGTCGGTTAAACGGTTGTTTGCCAGCCAAAGTTTTACGCTGCAACGGCTGGAGCAGTTGTGTGACTGGTTACAAATTGAATTTTCTGAATTGATGCAACAGGCGCAACAACAACCGCAACTGACCCAGCTCACGTTGCAACAGGAACAGGATATTGCTGCTGATCAATTACTGTTGCTGGTGGCGGTGAGTGTCATTAACGGTTTCTCGTTTCAGGATCTGCTTTCGCACTACGCGCTGACCGAATCGGAGTGCATACGTAAGCTGGCAGCGCTTGATCGACTGAAGATCATCGACTTGCTACCCGGCAACCGGATCCGCCTACGTCTGGCAACGCATTTCAGCTGGTTACCTGATGGCCCGATCCAGCGTTTTTTCCTGCAGCGGGTGCAGCAGGATTTTTTCCAATCCCGCTTTGATAAAGAGACCGAAAAATTGCTGGTGCTCAATGGACTACTTTGCAACAGCAGTAATCGTGAATTACAGCAGCTGATGGCGCGTTGGGCGCGTGAATTCAGTGAATTGACGCGTGGTGATCGCAGTTTAAATATGGAAGAAAAGCACGGTACTACGCTGGTATTGGCGGTGCGGCAGTGGCGACATGTCTTGTTTGACGAGATCAGTCGATCAACAGTGCGTAACGTTGTGGATAAATAGTGTGCAAATAACCCTGATATCCCAGCATTATCCACAAAACTGCGCACATGATCTGTAATGATTGTGAAGATCCTGCGAACAAGATCTGGAGATCGATCCTTAAAAAGAGGTAAAATCAAAGGTCTTATAAATGATCAGACAGGGGTGAAAAGTGACCGCTTCGCTATGGCAGCAATGCCTGACACGGCTACAGGAAGAATTACCGTCCGGTGAATTCGGCTTGTGGATCCGGCCGCTTCAGGCAGAGTTCGGTGATCGCTCGCTGACCCTGTATGCCGCTAACCGGTTTATTCTTGACTGGGTACGCGACAAATATCTGTTACGCATCAATAGTCTGTTCAGTGAAATCTGCGGTTCCGATGCGCCAACGCTGCATTTTGCGGTAGGTCGACGCCCGACAGCTGCGGCAGCACCACAAGCGTATGCAACTGCCGCTCCGGTGGCAGATGTGCGCAGTGAACAACCGGCGATCACTATTCCTTCCTGGACCAGTAAACAGGATGCGATGCCGGAGATTAACCACAAGAGCAACATCAACGAAACCTATAATTTCGTGAATTTCGTTGAGGGTAAATCGAACCAGCTGGCCTTGGCGGCAGCCCATCAGGTCGCAGAAAATCCCGGTGGTGCGTATAACCCGTTGTTCCTGTATGGTGGTACCGGTTTAGGTAAAACCCATCTGTTGCATGCAGTCGGCAACGGTATTCGGGCGCGTAAGCCGAATGCCAAAGTGATCTACATGCAGTCTGAGCGTTTTGTGCAGGATATGGTGAAAGCACTGCAGAATAATGCGATTCAGGAATTCCAACGTTATTACCGCAGCGTCGATGCCTTGTTAATCGACGACATTCAATTTTTCGCCAAGAAAGAGCGTTCGCAGGAAGAGTTCTTCCATACTTTCAATGCGTTACTGGAAGGTAATCAGCAAATCATTCTTACCTCCGATCGTTATCCGAAAGAGATCGATGGGGTGGAAGATCGCCTGAAATCCCGTTTCGGCTGGGGTTTAACCATTGCGATTGAACCGCCAGAGCTGGAAACGCGCGTGGCGATTTTGATGCGTAAAGCTGAAGAGAATAAAATTCATCTGCCGCACGAAGTCGCGTTTTTCATCGCCAAACGGTTACGTTCGAATGTGCGTGAACTGGAAGGGGCATTGAATCGCGTGATCGCGAATGCTCGTTTTACTGGCAAACCGATCAATATCGATTTTGTCCGTGAAGCGCTGCGCGACATGTTAGCGCTGCAGGAAAAGCTGGTCACCATTGATAATATTCAGAAGACTGTAGCGGAATATTACAAAATCAAAGTGGCGGATCTGCTGTCGAAGCGTCGTTCCCGTTCCGTGGCGCGTCCGCGTCAGTTAGCGATGGCGCTGGCAAAAGAGCTGACCAACCACAGCTTGCCGGAAATTGGCGATGCGTTTGGTGGTCGTGACCACACCACGGTGTTGCACGCCTGTCGTAAAATCGCTGAGCTTCGTGAAGAGAGTAACGATATTAAAGAAGATTACTCGAATCTGATCCGAACCCTTTCCTCTTAAAGCAGGAGATACCGTCCATGCAATTTTCCATTAGTCGCGACAGTCTGCTGCGACCATTGCAATTAGTATCCGGTTCTATTGGCGGGCGTCCGACGCTGCCGATTTTAAGTAACGTGTTATTGAATGTCACCGAACAACGTTTGTCACTGACCGGTACTGATCTGGAAGTGGAAATGGTTGGTTTGGTGCCATTAAACGGTAGCGTGGTGGCCGGCAACATCACCACACCAGCGCGCAAATTGCTCGATATCTGCCGTGGTCTACCGGATGGTTCACAGCTGGATTTTGTGCTGGAAGGTGAGCGTTTAATTTTACGCTCTGGCCGCAGCCGTTATTCCTTATCAACTTTGCCTGCGGTCGATTATCCGAATATTGAAGAATGGAACTCGGTATTAGAGTTCGATATCAGCCAGCAAGAGCTGAAACGACTGATGGAAGCCACCCAGTTCTCCATGGCCAGCCAAGACGTACGCTTTTACCTGAATGGCATGTTGTTTGAAACCAGCGGCTCCGGGTTACGGACGGTTGGCACCGATGGTCATCGTCTGGCCACCTGTCGTCGTGAAGTATTGAACGAAGCACAAACCGACCATCAGGTGATCTTGCCACGCAAAGGCGTGCTTGAACTTGCTCGTTTGTTGGAAAATGATGATCGTCCGATCCGTTTACAAATCGGTTTGAACAATCTGCGTGCGGAAGCGGAAGGCTTTATCTTCACCTCGAAACTGGTCGATGGTCGTTTCCCGGATTATCGCCGGGTATTCCCGCGCCAGAGTGACAAGATTCTTATCGCGGAACGTGAATTGCTGAAACAGGCTTTTTCACGTGCAGCGATCCTTTCCAACGAAAAATTCCGCGGCGTGCGCCTGCATCTCACCACCAATCTATTGCATATCACGGCCAACAACCCAGAGCAGGAAGAGGCGGAAGAGCTGATTGATGTACAATATGACGGCCCAGAAATGGAAGTAGGATTTAACGTCTCCTATGTGCTCGACGTGCTGAATGCGTTAAAATGTGAGCAGGTGAAATGGTATCTGACCGACGCCAACAGTAGTGCGTTAGTAGAAGATGCCAGTAATGACGACGCGCAATATGTCGTCATGCCAATGCGTCTATAGTTCGCATGCTGCACAAGCTGCAGATCCAACATTTTAGAAATCTCAGCCAGTCGGAAATTATTCCGGCTGGTGGGATGAATTTGCTGTTAGGCCAGAATGGCAGCGGTAAATCCAGTGTACTGGAAGCCATCCATTATCTGAGTCTGGGTCGCTCATTTCGTACTCATCTGACTAACCGCGTGATCATGCAGGGGGAGAAGGCGTTTACGTTATTTGCGCAACTGGAATGCGATGAGCAGCAAATTAGTTTGGGTTTACAGAAAGATCGCCACGGCGACACCCAGCTGAAAATTGGTGGTAAAACGGCAGATAAACTGTCGCAGTTAGCCAGTTTATTACCATTACAGCTGATCCACCCAGAAGGATACAACCTGCTGACGGGGGGGCCACAACAACGTCGCGCGTTTGTTGATTGGGGTGTGTTTCACGTGGAGCAGGCGTTTTTCCCATTATGGGGGAAAGTGCGGCGTTTGCTCAAACAGCGGAATGCCTTATTACGGCAGTCTGTAAATTATGCGCCATTGGCTTACTGGGATCAGCAATTGGCTGAAAGCAGTGAAGCATTAAGTGTGTTCCGGCAACAATACTGTCTGGCTTTGCTGCCACTATTGCAGCAAATCTGTCAGGAGTTGTTACCCGAGTACACTTTCCAAGCCACATTTTATGCTGGCTGGCAGCAGGAGTCGGCATTACGTCAGCTCTTGCAGGAAGGCTTTGAACGTGACCGACAGTTGGGTCACACGGCCATTGGCCCGCATCGTGCTGATTTACGACTGCGGGCTGAGGGTGTTCCGGTGCAGGATTTGCTATCCCGCGGCCAGCTCAAGTTGCTGGTTTGTGCATTGCGGTTAGCGCAGGGATTATACCTGCGGCAACACAGTGCCAAGACCTGCTTGTTTCTGATAGATGATTTCGCTTCAGAGTTGGATGCGCAGAAACGCTATATTCTGGCCAAACGGTTACAACAATGTGAGTCACAGGTGTTTATCACCGCCATTGACCAGCAACCGTTGCAGGAAATGATGCAAGAATTTGATTGCCGTTTGTTTCACGTGAAACAGGGCAACATAACCGAATAGTCGACACAGTGGGAATAAACATGAGCGAGAATACTTACGACTCCTCGAGTATTAAGGTACTGAAAGGGCTGGATGCGGTACGTAAACGTCCAGGTATGTATATCGGGGATACCGATGACGGATCAGGTCTGCATCACATGGTATTCGAAGTGATGGATAACTCCATCGACGAAACACTGGCAGGTCACTGCACGGATATCGTTGCCCGTATTCATGAAGATGGCTCGGTTTCGGTGCGCGACAATGGCCGTGGTATTCCGGTCGACATGCACAAAGAAGAAGGTCGCTCAGCGGCTGAAGTTATCATGACCATCCTGCATGCTGGTGGTAAGTTCGACGATAACTCATACAAAGTTTCCGGTGGTTTACATGGCGTGGGTGTGTCAGTGGTTAACGCGCTGTCTGACAAACTGCTGCTGACCATTCAACGGAATGGCAAAATTCACCAGCAGACCTATTTCTTGGGTGAACCGGATGCACCACTGGCGATTGTCGGTGACTGTGAAGGTACGGGGACTGAAATCCGTTTCTGGCCAAGCCCATCTATTTTTTCGGACGTGACTTATCGTTATGAAATTCTGGCGCGTCGTTTCCGTGAATTATCATTCCTGAATTCGGGTGTTTCCATCCGTCTGATCGATGAACGTGATGGCCGTGAAGATCATTTCCACTACGAAGGCGGTATCCGTGCGTTCGTGGAATATCTGAACCAGAACAAAACCCCAATTCACCAGAAAGCATTCTACTTTACGTTAGAGCGTGAAGATGGCATTGCGGTGGAAGTGGCGATGCAGTGGAACGATGCCTATCAGGAAAACGTCTATTGCTTCACCAACAACATTCCACAACGGGATGGCGGTACGCATTTGGCCGGCTTCCGCACAGCATTAACTCGCACACTGAACACCTACATGGATAAAGAAGGTTATAGCAAAAAAGCGAAAACCTCTGCTTCTGGTGATGATGCGCGTGAAGGTCTGACCGCGGTTATTTCGGTGAAGGTACCGGATCCAAAATTCTCTTCCCAGACCAAAGATAAATTGGTCTCTTCCGAGGTGAAAACAGCGGTTGAACAAGCGATGGGCGAGAAGCTCGACGAATACTTGTTGGAAAATCCGGGTGAAGCGAAAATCATCGTTGGCAAGATCATCGATGCGGCCCGCGCGCGTGAAGCGGCACGTAAAGCGCGTGAAATGACGCGTCGTAAAGGGGCACTGGATATCGCTGGCTTACCAGGTAAGTTGGCTGATTGCCAAGAGCGTGACCCGGCGTTGTCTGAACTCTACCTCGTGGAAGGTGACTCTGCGGGCGGCTCTGCGAAGCAGGGACGTAACCGCAAATACCAGGCTATTCTGCCACTGAAAGGTAAAATCCTGAACGTGGAAAAAGCTCGTTTCGATAAGATGATCTCCTCGCAGGAAGTCGGTACGCTGATCACGGCGTTAGGCTGTGGCATTGGCCGTGATGAATATAATCCGGACAAAATGCGTTACCACAACGTCATCATTATGACCGACGCCGACGTCGACGGTGCGCACATTCGGACGCTGCTGTTGACCTTCTTTTATCGTCAGATGCCAGAAATAATTGAACGTGGTTATGTTTATATTGCGCAACCGCCGTTGTATAAAGTGAAGAAAGGTAAACAAGAGCAGTACATCAAAGACGAAGAGTCATTGTTGGAATACCAGACTACGTTGGCACTCGATGGCGCAGAGCTGTATGTCAACGATTCGGCTCCGGCAATTTCGGGCGCCCAGCTGGAAAAAATGGTGCTGGAATACCGCACAGCACAGCATTTGATTGCCCGTCTGGCGCGTCGTTTACCGGAAGCCGTGTTACAACAGCTGTTAATCCTGCCTGTGCTGACTACTGACGCATTGAAGGATGAAACCCAAGCCAAGGCATGGGTAGCCCAGTTGCAACGCAATCTGGATGAGCATGGTAACAATGGCTCGCAATATACCTTGTCTGTGCATCGTCATGCCGAACATGGTGTTTATTTGCCACAAATTCTGCTGCGTCAGCATGGGGTCGAAAAACACTATCAACTGGGTTTTGAATTCATTAACTCACCAGAGTATCAACAAATTGTTGGTATCGGTCAGCAGATCACTAACCTGATCGAGCCAACCGGCTTCCTGAAGCGTGGCGAGAAAATTCGCCCGGTTACCAGCTTTGAAGAGGCGTTGCAGATCTTACTGGATGAAGGTAAGCGTGGTTTGTACATCCAACGTTATAAAGGGTTGGGTGAGATGAACCCTGAGCAGTTATGGGAAACCACCATGGACCCTATGACGCGTCGTATGCTGCGTGTCACTATCGAAGATGGTATGGCAGCTGACCAGCTGTTTGCTACCTTGATGGGCGATAACGTAGAACCACGCCGTGCGTTCATTGAAAGTAATGCACTGAAGGTTGCCAATCTCGATATCTAATATCGAGCATTGTCATCCTGATAAACCCCGGACAGCTAAGGTTGTGCGGGGTTTTTTTATGCATAAATTTAACAGAAAAATAACGTCTGATAAGGATGGTCTATAGTTAATAAGGTGTCCTCTGTTGACACCGGGCACAAGGATAAAAATAGGTATTAAGTATAAGGACTGACGATGCGTTATTGGATTGGTACGCTGTTGTTACTATTGTCAGGATACAATCTAGCCACCGAGTTGGTGGTTTACACTTGGGAATATTATCTTGCGCCAGAGGTAAAAAATCGGTTTGAGCAAGAAACGGGTATTCATATCAAGGAGGTCAATTACGACAGTGATGAAGCTCGCAATCGTCTGTTATCCGGTGGTTATCCGCCTGAGTTTGATATTGTTTCTATCGATAGTTTGTCGTTGAAAGATCCCGTTTGGAAAGATTTATATATTCCAATGCCAGAGGTCATCACTAAACAAAATACAGCGATTGATCCGACCTTTACTGAAAATTGCGGCAAGCTGTCGGTGCCTTATATGTGGGGCTCGATAGGTATCGCATATCGCCAAAGTCAGGTGACTAAACCTATTACGCGTTGGCAGCAGTTATTCGAACCTGAACCTGGTTTATCGGGTCGGATTGTTATGGTCGATGACACATTTGATTTGATCTCGGTAGCATTAAAAGCGGCCGGTTATTCGATCAATACTCATAGTAAAACAGAATTACAGGCAGCCTATAATTTACTGCAGAAACAGCGTTCTTTTGTCGCGGCTTATCAGCTTTCGTTTGCTGCCGCTGCTGATGGAAATGTTGGTAAAAAAATTGCGGCGGCTATGGTGTACAGCGGTGATTTTTATGTATTGCAGCAAAACTCTCCGTACAAAGACTGGGTTTATGTTGTACCGGAAGAGGGATCTCCACTGTGGTTGGATTGTATGGCTATTTTGAAAACCAGCCAGCACCAACAGGAAGCAGAACAGTTTCTAGCGTTTTTGACTCGCCCGGATATTGCTGTGATCAATGGCAAAGCAATGGGGTTTACCCCAGCATTACAAAAAACATATTTACCGACCTCAATAGTAAACAATGCAGTGAGTTACCCACCAAACCCACAGTTACAGCGTTCAGAATTTTATGACGCCGATGTGAGTGGTGATTCGTTACGTAGTGCGATTTATTTTGCGGTGCTGAAATGAAAGGTCTACGGCGTAAGTTATTACTAACATTGTTACCGGTTGTGATCCTACCGCTGATGGCGCTTGGCTTGCAAAGTATGGTGAAGTTGGGTGATATGGCTAACCGCAATATGGAGCTGCAGTTAACCAGCCTGGCTACCACTATTAAGGAGCAATTGAGTAGTGAATTACGCCGTAATATGGTGGAGTTAGCTCAATTACCCAATGCAGAAGCATTGACCGCGTATTTGGCTACACACGCGGTTGGCACACAAAAAGTATATCTGGGCACCCGCGTACAGCGAATGTTTCACCAACTCTTGGTTGGAAATAAGGGCTTCCTGCAAATTTCATTACTGGATACCACTCCTAAAGAGCTGCTACGGGTTGGTGATGGTGTTGATCCTTTCCATGATATTGCTCCCAGCAACCTGAAGTTTATGCAGTATTGGGCTACGCAATCCGCAGCCGCTGATCAGCTTAATTATTTAATGTATTCGCCGGAACTTGATGAGTTTGTTTATAAACAGGGGCTGCGGTTTATTCGCTCTGGGCCGGAAATCTCTCGCGATGACCTGCCAGTGCAAAGCTATAACTTGATCCTGACTTATTCGTTACGCAAATTTGGCGAGATGTTTTTGAAACAGCAGGCACAACAAGGTATTCATTTGCTATTACTGGATCAATCCGGGGCTTTTATTGCGGGTGAAGCGCCATTGGGTTGGCGTAACAGTAATCGACAACAGGATGTTGTTTCATTACCTGATGGTGACTACCTTATTCGCCGCTTACCGCTTTCGGACGGGCTTATCCTGCAAGCGCTGATTCCAGAACAACTGATGACGGCTGAGGCATCTGAACTGCGGATATCTACGGTAATTTGGTTGATCATCAGTAGTTTTATTCTATTGGCGTTGCTGCATATTGTATTGAAACGCCAGATCTTGAATCCAGTTAGCCAATTACGCAATTTAATGCAGAAAGTGGCGATGCATGAGGTTAACGATATTTCATTGCTACAAGAAGACGATGAAATGGCCGAACTGCATAATCATTTTTCTGGCATGCTGAGTCAGTTAGAGGTTTCCAAGCGTGAATTAGAGCGGGTGGCTTTTATTGATACGCTAACAGGTATTGGTAATCGGGCTGCGTTTATTCGTTGTTTACAGAACATGGTTGAACGCTCGGATAAACAACCACAGCCTCATTTTTATCTGACACAGCTAAAACTGCATAATCTGACCTCTATCAACAACACCTTTGGCGCCAAAATTGGTGACCGCGCGTTGCAGTTTATCAGCCAAATGTTATTGCAATTGTTACGTGAACATCGCCGGGCTCATCCCTCCGCGATTTGTCTGGCGCGAACTGGGTCGGATGAATTTACCTTTACTATTCCCAGTGTGGATAACAGTGCTTTTCCTGATGCAGAAACTCTTTGCGAACAGCTCGCAGCTCGGTTGAGTCAACCCATTATGCTGGGTAGTTACACGATAAAATTACGCTTCAGTGCCGGTATTATTCTGTTTCCGGATGTGGCCAATAATGTTGAAGAGTTGATGGAAGGTGCGAGTAAGGCGCGTCGGCAAGCGTGTCGTTATCAAGGGAATTACTGGCAACAATTAACGAATGAGATGGTCTTACTGATCCGCGAGGATAAATGGCTGGAATCGGAGCTCCGGCAAGCCATCATCAACCAGCAATGTTTTGTGGTGTATCAACCGCAATATGATTTACAAACCGGGCATATTGTTAGCGCAGAGGTGTTGATCCGTTGGCGGCATCCCTCTTACGGTATGGTACCACCAGATCGGTTTATCCCGATTGCCGAGCGGTCCGGGCAAATTCTGGATATCGACCTGTGGGTGTTGGAGCAGGCCTGTATTTGTCTTGGCAAACTGATGGCAAAAGGTATTCCGGATTTTCGTTTGGCAGTAAATGCTTCTGGTACCGAGTTATCTAATCCGTTATATCCGGAACAGGTGGGGAGCATGTTACGACGTTACGATATTCCACCACAGCGCTTTGGCATTGAGATCACCGAAACGGCGGTGGTCGAGCTGGATGACGTGGCTAAGATGATGGTGAAAACACTTAAAGAGATTGGCGTTGAAATTGAGCTGGATGATTTTGGTACAGGTTATACCTCTCTCAGTCATCTGAGCAATTTGCCATTAGATGCTTTAAAGATCGATCGTTCTTACATTATGCAATTAGAAAGTAACCCGAAATTGGTCGATTCTATCCTGCAATTGGCCGATGCATTTTCACTCCGCGTGATTGCTGAAGGGGTCGAAACAATAGAACAACTTAAATTGTTACAGCAAAAACAGTGTCATTTAGCGCAAGGGTATCTATTATCCAAGCCAATCAGTGAAGAGGCGATGATTGAGTTATTGCTGGAAGATATTCTGACCCAGCAAAACGAATGATGTAGACAGCCGCTTATGCTGGCGATAGCTCTCTCGAGGCTGTTACCCGATTACGCCCAGAGTGTTTTGAGTGATACAGTGCGGCATCTGCTTTTTGTAACCAGTGCAAAGCGGATGGTTGTTCATGAGTTACCTCGGCCAAACCAATACTGATAGTGAAGCGGATCTGTTGCCCATCAAAAGTAACAATCTCTTTTTCCATACTACGCCGTAACCGTTCAGCCACATGCAGGGCGATGGATTCATTGATGTCGGTGAGTAATACCCCAAATTCCTCGCCGCCATACCGTCCTGGCATATCAGAGCAACGGACTATTTGGCGTAAGAGTGTTGAGGCGCGGCGTAAGACTTCATCGCCGGCAAGGTGCCCGTAGGTATCATTCACTTTCTTGAAGAAATCTATATCCAGCATCATCAGGGTGCTGACTTTGCCTGTGCGGTGATAACGATTAAATTCATTGCGCAGACATTCTTCCCAATAACCGCGGTTATACAAACCGGTTAAACGATCGGTAATCGAGAGGGTAGTCAGTTGCTGATTGGCTTCTTGTAAGGCTTGTTTGCTGGTCGCAGCATCGGTGACATCATAGATGATGAGACAAACGTGGCTGATATCACCATGGCGTGAGACTAACGGCATGATGGTGACATTCTGATACATGATATCACTCATGCCGGTAAAGGGGCGGCTGGCAGGGAAGTTAAACAGATAGGGCCTTAACTCCCAAGAGATAAAACTGGCACAACGTAGCGTGAATACTGCTTCTACTTTCTGACGTAACCATTCTTCGGCTAATTCAGGAAAATAGTGAAAAACATTATGTTCTGCCAGTTGGCTAAGGTTGTAACCGCTGTGGTTTTCCATAAAACCGTTCCACAGCGTGATCTGATAGTTGTGGTCTAATACGACTAACCCGACATCAATGGTTTGCAGGATATCCAGTATGCGGTGAAACTCATCCAATGGGAGAGAGTTGATCATACCTGTCATGGCTTTCAATCCTGTGCAAAGTGAGCGTTAGTTATAGTTCGTTGATGACCTGTTGCAGTATCGCGATCCCTTGTTTTACTTTTTCTTCTGGTTGCGCGTAATTCAGGCGAATACATTCATACTGATGCTGCCATTTTTTATCCGGTAACCCGGGGAAAAAATAATGACCGGGGACGATAATTAAACCGCGTTGTTTTAGTTTTTCATAGAGTTGCTGGCAAGAAATGGGTAGCCCGTCAAACCATAACCATAAAAACAGTGCACCTTCCGGTTTATGGATCCGCAATTTTGGTGCTGGAATAGCCTGCTGTAACCACTCAACTGCTTGCTGTGCTTTGTGCTGGTAATAGGGCGCAATAATATCTGCGCTGTAACGCAGAATATCGCCAGATTCTATCCAGTGCTGCACCAAGGCTGGGCCGACACCGCTGGGGGCTAAATTGATAATGCCGGAGATGTTACCCATTGCCTGAATGATTTTTGGATCGGCGATCACAATACCGCAGCGCAAACCCGGTAAACCGAGTTTAGATAAACTCATACACAGGATCGTATTGTCATTCCAGAAAGGAGTCACTTCGCTGAAGATGATATGTGGAAAGGGGGTGCCATAGGCATTGTCGATCAGCAGTGGAATGCCTTTCGCGCGGGCGATCTCATCCAGTCGTGCTATTTCGTCGTCGGTTAATACATTACCGGTTGGATTGGTTGGGCGCGACACACAGATCAAACCAATATCATCACCCACTTCCAAGGCATCAAAATCAACGCGGTATTTAAACAGGCCGTTATCCAGATAATCAATGTGGGGTTTGCAGGCGACAAATTGATCTTCGCTCAGCCCGCCATCGGCATAACCGATATATTCCGGTGCTAGCGGGAATAGTACTTTTTTCTGCTGACCTGTCGCGTATTCACCCGCCAGCAAGTTGAACAGATAAAAGAAGGCGCTCTGACTACCGTTGGTCAGTGCGATATGGTCAGGGGTGATAGCCCAGCCATATTCCTTGCAAAACAATTCAGCGAGGGCGTGGCGAAAACCATCATGACCTTGCGGACCATCATAGTTCAGCATGGCTTTAAGCAGCGTGCCATTTTCCAGTTGATGAGCGGTCGCTTGTCGAAATAGCTCGACCATCTCAGGAATCGCGGCAGGGTTACCACCGCCCAGCATGATAGCTTCCGGGTTTTTCAGACCCTGATTCAGATCGTCCATTAGTTGACTGATACCAGCCAACCGCGTGAATTTCTCGCCGAATTGTGAAAATTGCATATCCATATTCTCAATACTGACCCGTTTGTTTCACGTGAAACAAGAATGGGGATAAAAAGTAAGGCCCGGAAAACCGGGCCTTTAATCATTTCGCAGCGAACCGGTTATTGCTGCAATAGCGAGATATCCGCCGCTTGCAGGAACAGGGCTTGCAGACGCGCCAGCAGCGTCAGACGATTCAGCTTCAGCGCTTCATCATCGGCCATCACCATCACTTTATCAAAGAAGGTGTCAACAGCTTCACGCAGCACCGCCAATTCTGTTAACGCTTGCTGATATTCACCAGCAGCAAACAACGGTGCCAGTTTAGTTTCCATGCTGGCCACTTGCTCGGCTAACTGCTGTTCAGCGGCATCTTGTAACAACGCTGAGTCAACGCTGTCTTTCAGCTTGCCATCAAACTTCGCCAGAATGTTGCTCACACGTTTGTTCGCTGCAGCAAGTGCTTGTGCTGCATCCAGTGTGCGGAAATGGCTGACTGCTTTAACGCGCGCATCAAAATCGGCAGGGCGGGTCGGACGACGTGCCAGTACAGCCTGAATGACGTCAACCGCAATGCCGGCTTCCTGATAAGAGGCACGGAAACGCGCCAGCAGGAAATCGATCACTTCGTCGGTGACTTTCTTGTTGGTCAGTTTGCTACCGTACAGCTCAACTGCTTTATCAACGATAGTGACCAGATCCAGATCCAGCTGTTTTTCAACGATGATACGCAGTGTACCAATCGCGGCACGACGCAGTGCAAACGGGTCTTTATCACCTTTCGGCGCCTGACCAATGCCAAAGATACCGGCGAGGCTGTCCAGTTTGTCTGCGATGGCTACCGCACAAGCAACCAGACCATTTGGCAGGTTATCACCGGCAAAACGTGGCATGTACTGCTCGTTCAGTGCTACAGCGACATCTTCGGCTTCATGATCGTGACGTGCGTAGTGCATACCCATCACGCCTTGCGTGTCGGTAAACTCCATCACCATGTTGGTCATCAGGTCACACTTCGACAGCAAACCAGCACGCGTGGCATGTTCCACGTCAGCACTAATCTGTGCGGCGATGAAGGCCGACAGTTCTGCGATACGTACAGATTTGTCTTTCAGTGTACCCAGTTGTTGCTGGAACAACACGGTATCCAGACTTTCCAAACGGGAAGCCAAGGTATGTTTTTTATCGGTGTTAAAGAAGAACTCTGCATCTGACAGACGAGGGCGCACAACACGTTCGTTACCCTGAATGATCTGAGTTGGGTCTTTTGATTCGATGTTGCTGACGAAGATGAAGTTTGGCAGCAATTTGCCAGTAGCGTCATACACAGGGAAATATTTCTGGTCGCCTTTCATGGTGTAAACCAGCGCTTCTGCCGGAACAGCCAGGAATTTTTCTTCAAATTTCGCAGTCAGGATCACTGGCCATTCTACCAGCGAGGTGACTTCTTCCAGCAGTGAATCTTCCAGATCCGCAACACCGCCTAACTGTTTCGCCGCCGCTTCAGCGCCAGCTTTGATGAACGCCTTACGCGCTTCGTAGTCAGCTTGCACTTTGCCTTTTTCCAGCAGCAAAGCAGGGTATTGATCGGCATGGCTGATTTCAAATTCCGCTTCACCCATGAAGCGATGGCCACGGATGGTGCGTGCAGATTGCAGGCCTAGCACTTCACCAGCTACTAATTCACCGCCAAACAGCATACACAGGGTATGTACCGGGCGGATAAATTGCGTGCGTTTTGCACCCCAACGCATTGGTTTTGGAATTGGTAAACCCGCTAACGCGGTCGCCACCATAATGCCCAGCAGTTCAGTGGTCGCTTGACCGGCGACATTGGCACGATAGACCAGCCATTCACCCTTGTCGGTGGCCAGACGTTCGGCTTGTGCGACTTCAATGCCGTTCGATTTTGCCCAACCGGATGCGGCAGGTGTTGGTGTGCCTGACGCATCAAATGCAGCAGAGACAGCCGGACCGCGTTTCTCAACCTGTTTGTCCGCTTGCTTGTCAGCCAGTGAAGTTACTTTCAGTGCCAGACGGCGCGGTGCTGCAAACCATTGCACGCCCTGATGGGTCAGACCGGCTTTATCCAGTTCCGCAGTAAAGTTGTCAGCAAAGGCTTGTGCGAGTTTTCGCAGCGCTTTCGGTGGCAGCTCTTCCGTGCCCAGTTCAATTAAAAAGTTTTCAGTTGCCATTTGCTTATACCTTTACGCTTGAGTTGCTTTGCACATCGGGAAACCGAGACGTTCGCGCGCGGCGTAGTAGGCTTCCGCTACCGCTTTGGAAAGTGCCCGGATACGCAGAATGTAGCGTTGACGCTCGGTCACGGAAATCGCGTGACGGGCATCCAGCAGGTTAAAGGCATGTGCCGCTTTCAAAATACGCTCATAAGCAGGCAGTGGCAGCGGCAGTTCCAGATTCAGCAAATGCTGACATTCTTTTTCACATTGATCGAACAACTGGAACAGGAATGGCACGTCAGCGTGTTCAAAGTTGTAAGTGGATTGTTCCACTTCATTTTGGTGGAACACGTCACGATAAGTCACTTTACCCAGTGGGCCATCAGCCCAAACCAGATCGTACAGACTATCCACGCCTTGGATATACATCGCCAGACGTTCCAGACCGTAAGTGATTTCGCCAGTGACTGGTGAGCACTCTAAACCACCGACTTGCTGGAAGTAGGTGAACTGAGTGACTTCCATGCCGTTTAGCCAGATTTCCCAGCCCAGACCCCAGGCACCCAGGGTTGGGTTTTCCCAGTTGTCTTCAACAAAACGAATATCATGGACCAACGGGTCAAAGCCCAGCTCACGTAACGAACCCAGATATAATTCCTGAATATTGTCCGGTGATGGCTTCAGAATGACCTGAAACTGGTAATAATGTTGCAGACGGTTCGGGTTTTCCCCGTAACGGCCATCGGTCGGACGACGCGACGGCTGCACGTAAGCACAGTTCATCGGCTCCGGACCAATAGCCCGTAAAAAGGTCATTGGATGTGAAGTACCTGCGCCCACTTCCATATCGAGCGGTTGTGAAATCACACAACCCTGGCGGGCCCAGTAATCTTGCAGGGATAAAATGAGTCCCTGAAATGTTTTAATATCAAATTTCTGCATGATAGATAATACGCTTGATTAGTCAGTGAATACTGCGCGGATAAACTCAGGAAGTATAACCCTGTAACCGGCGGGAATATAGGCAAATTGTACCGAGGTGTGCGTATGGAACGACATTGTGCCTGGATCATGTCTGATCCAGACTATATTGCTTATCACGACCAGCAGTGGGGTCGCCCGGAATATGATGATCGGAAGTTGTTCGCTATGCTTTGCTTGGAAGGGCAACAAGCGGGGTTATCGTGGTTAACTATTCTGAAACGGATACCTGCATACTATGCCGCTTTTGCTGATTTTGATCCGGTGCAACTGGCTGAATTTGATGAGCAACAGCTAGAATTATTGATGAACGATCAATCGATTATTCGCAATCGGCTTAAAATTAGTGCCATTAGGCAGAATGCCCGCTGTTATCTGGCCTTACAGCAGCAAGGTGTCGTGTTTTCGGATTGGTTATGGCAATTCGTGGATGGAAAACCAGTGATCAATCATTGGCAGCATGCTAAAGAGATACCCGTGACGACGCCACAAGCAGAAGCAATGTCGAAGGCGCTGAAAAAAGCCGGTTTTAAATTTGTCGGTCCAACGATTTGTTATGCATTTATGCAGGCGGTGGGCATGGTCAACGATCATTTGGTTGATTGTCCGTGGCATCATCTCTGCGAAAAAACAGCTTCCTGACAATAAGGTGAAGTATGTCAGATCAATTACCCTTTCATGTCAGCCCTAAATCACAGCATCAGCCGAAAGCATTGGTTCCGGCAGAACCGGTGCTGGCGTTACAGCTAGATGCCAACGGGCGGTACCATAAGTTATCCGCCGGTGGTTCAGTACCAACAGAACGTTGCTGGTTACATCTGGATTATTCGGCGGAAAGTGCAAAAGAGTGGTTACGTCATTCGCCATTGTTACCTGATGTTGTGCGTGAATCTCTGCTGGGTGAAAGTAACCGGCCTAAATTGGTCAAAGTGAATGGTGGGTTGTTACTGACATTAAGGGGTATTAACCATAACGAAGGGCAGCGACCGGACCAGATGGTGGCGATCCGTTTTTTTATTACCGATAAGTTAATTGTCTCGACCCGCCATCGTCGCGTATATGCCGTTGAGCAGGTGGTACGTAATTTACGGCAGGGCTTGGGGCCGCGTTCTACAACGGATTGGTTGGTGGATGTGTGTGAAAATCTGGCGGAACAGGCCGGGGATTTCATCGATGAAGTCATGGATAAAATTGTCCGGTTAGAAGATGAAATACTGGAACAGAAAATTAACTCCCGGCGCGAGTTGGTTGAGATCCGCCGGCAATTGATTGTCTTACGCCGTTATTTGGCGCCTCAGCGCGATGTGTTTAGCCGTTTGGCGAATGAGAAGATTACCTGGTTGGAAAAAGACGATCTGCGACATTTACAGGATATTGCCGATCGTATGGGGCGTTGGCTGGAAGATCTGGATGCCAGTATTGCGCGGACATCGCTGTTAGCGGATGAGATTAATGCCTTAATGACTGAAGCCATGAACCGACGCACCTATATTATGTCTCTGTTTGCTATGGTTTTTTTGCCATTATCATTTTTTACTGGTTTGCTGGGGGTGAATCTCGGCGGTATTCCGGGGAATACCTCGCCATGGGGGTTTATTGGTTTTTGCCTGTTATTGTTAGCCATTGCCGGTAGTATTTTGTTATGGCTGAAATTACGTCGGTGGGTGTAGTTAGCCAGAAACAGGGTTTCTTTATGCTTTTTTTGGATAATTAAAGCGAATCTATTTAGTTCTGTTCGGGGCGCACTTCCTGCATTTTACACTCATGTGTTGTACAGGAGTTCGCCATGAAAAAATCAGTATTGTTAGTAGCCGGGTTGTTAGCTGCATTAACCGTGCAAACTGTATCCGCTGCCGAAGTAAAACTACTGAATGTTTCTTACGATCCCACTCGTGAGCTCTATCAGGATTACAACAAATCCTTTTCACAATTCTGGCAGCAACAACATGGCGATAGCGTGAATGTCAGTCAATCGCATGGCGGTTCGGGCAAACAGGCGCGTGCAGTCATTGAGGGGCTGGATGCCGATGTCATCACCTTGGCATTGGCACAAGACATCAATAAGGTCGCACAGCAAGGTCTGGTTGCCCCTGATTGGGAAAGCAAATTACCCAATCATGCTTCACCGTTTACCTCTACCATCGTATTTCTAGTGCGCAAAGATAACCCGAAACATATCCAAGACTGGGCGGATCTGATCCGTCCCGATGTCGAAGTTGTAACCCCTAATCCGAAAACTTCAGGCGGTGCGCGTTGGAATTATCTGGCGGCTTGGGGTTATGCATTACATAAAACCGGCAATGAGCAGGGTGCCCGTGATTACATCAGTAAATTATTTAAAAATGTAAAAGTGCTGGATTCTGGCGCACGTGGTGCCACGACCAGTTTTGTGGAGCGTGGTCTTGGCGATGTGTTGATTGCCTGGGAAAACGAAGCTTATCTGGTGCTGAATGAATTAGGCAAAGATAAATTCGAGTTGATCACACCGTCGGAATCTATTTTGGCGGAGCCACCGGTGGCTGTGGTTGATCAGGTCGCGAAAAAACACGGTACTGAAGCGGTAGCCAAAGCGTATGTCGAACATCTTTATTCGGATGATGCACAGCGTATTGCGGGCAAACATTTTTATCGCCCTAGTAATCCGGTCATTGCCAAAGAGTTCGCGCAGCAGTTTTCTCCGGTTAAATTATTCACGGTGCGTGAATTGGAAGGTGATTGGGCAAAAGCACAGCAACGTCATTTTGCCAGTGGTGGTACGTTTGACCAGTTGTACCAGCCAGGTCAGTAAATTCCTTTAGTCACAACACAGCTTCACATCACGGTGGAGCTGTCTGTTTTTAAGAGTACAGCGATGAACAATATTCTGCTCGTTCCCGGTTTGTATAACAGTGGTCCACAGCATTGGCAGACCTTGTGGCATCAGCAACACCCGCATTGGTTGCGTATTGAACAATCTGATTGGACTACACCGGATCTGCAACGCTGGGCTGCACCAGTACTGGAAATATTGAAAAACAGCCCAGAACCACTCACGCTGGTGGCGCATTCATTTGGTTGTTTAGCCAGTTTATATGCTGCCACGCAATTGCCCGATAAAGTGAGCTCGCTATTTTTAGTGGCCCCGGCCGATCCGGAGTTACTGGGGGTACAAGAAGGGCTGATTTACCATCCGACATCGGTTTCAGGGCGTATTATTGCCAGCAGTAATGACCCTTGGATGTCATTGGATCGCATTTGTCTGTGGAGTCAGCGTTGGCGCTTACCGCTAAGTTTGTTAGGCCCGTTGCGTCATATCAATGCGGAATCAGGCCATGGTGAGTGGCCGGAAGGGCTGGAATTGTTGCGCTGGCATTGTCAGCAATTGGCTAAAGCGGCTTAATTTTTTTGCTTTGTTTCCCCTTATTTTTCATTTAATTATCTATATCCAAAAACTGGATATAGATTGCTTTTTTTCTTATTTGTTTTAACGCCAAACAATCTCAACAATACGCATATAACGGTGTGACATGCACTGTATTGTGAGGAAGTAGTCCATGCGTTTTCGATCTCATTCCGTTCTGCCGGGGTTTGCCCCCACCTTAGGTTTCAGCCTGCTCTATCTCAGTCTGATGGTGCTACTGCCGTTGTCGGCACTGGTGCTCTACAGTGTGACTAAACAAGATATGAGCCAGTTCTGGCAAGTGATTAGTAATCCGCGGGTCATTGCTTCCTTCAAACTCAGTTTTGGCGCGGCGGCGATTGCGGCACTGCTGAATACGTTGTTTGGTTCCATTATTGCTTGGACCTTGGTGCGTTATGAATTTTTTGGCAAACGCATCATGGATTCACTGATCGACTTACCGTTTGCTATGCCTACGGCGGTATCCGGTATTGCGTTATCCGCTATTTTTGCGGGTAACGGTTGGATTGGCCACTATTTCGCGCCTTACGGCATCAAGCTGGCGTTTAACCCGATCGGTGTGGTGATTGCGCTGACCTTCATTGGTTTGCCATTTGTGGTGCGCACCATGCAGCCAGTGTTGAAAGAACATGAACGCGAGTTGGAAGAGGCTGCTGCCTGTCTCGGCGCCAATCGTTGGGTCACTTTCCAAAAAATCATTTTTCCCGCTTTAGTGCCAGCAGCATTAACAGGCTTTGCCTTAGCGTTTGCTCGCGCGGTAGGGGAATACGGTTCAGTTATTTTTATCGCTGGTAACTTACCGATGGTGTCAGAAATTGCACCATTGATGATCATGAGCCATCTGGAAGAGTACGACTATGCCGGTGCGGCAGCGATTGCTACGGTGATGCTGGGTATCTCTTTTGTTCTACTGCTGTTGATTAACCAGTTGCAAGCATGGAGCTGGCAGCGTCTGGGAGGAGCCCGCTAATGAATCCAATTACCACGGAACCGCGTTGGGTTCGTTATCTGCTTATTCTCATCGGCGCGGGTTGGTTTGCTGCTCTGTTGTTACTGCCTTTAGCCGTGGTTTTCACTCAGGCACTGGCAAAAGGTGTGGCCTTTTTTTGGCAAAGTTTAGTGGATACCGATGCGTTGGCGGCATTACGCCTGACTTTGTTTACAGCGATTTGCTCAGTACCCATGAATGTGATTTTTGGCTTAACCGCCGCTTGGGCGATTGGTCGTTTCCGGTTTCGTGGCCGGCAGGCGCTGATCACCTTGATTGATCTGCCATTTTCAGTGTCACCGGTCATCGCTGGTTTGATGTTTGTGTTGTTGTTTGGTAATCGCGGTTGGTTTGGTGAATGGCTGCAAGCCCATGACCTGCACGTTATTTTTAATACCCCCGGCATCATTCTGGCAACCATGTTTATCACCGTGCCGTTTGTGGTGCGTGAATTGTTACCACAGATGGAAGCGCGCGGTGCCGAAGAAGAAGAGGCAGCGCAAGTTTTGGGTGCCAATGGTTGGCAGACGTTCTGGCGTGTCACCTTACCGGGTATTCGCTGGAGCTTGCTCTACGGCGTGATCTTATGTACTGCGCGTGCAGTCGGTGAATTTGGTGCGGTATCGGTGGTTTCCGGCCATATTCGTGGGCAGACCAATACACTGCCGCTGCATATTGAAATTTTATATAACGAGTACCAGACCAACGCTGCATTTGCGGTAGCGTCACTGCTGGCGCTGTTTGGTTTGTTTACTCTGCTGGCGGATACGTTGTTAAGCCGCTTGCGCCATCGTTAATTGAGGAGATGTAAGTCATGAGTATTCAGGTAGAGCATATCGAGAAACGCTTCAACCAGTTTGCTGCGTTGCATGACATCAACATCACTTTCCCTTCCGGGGAGCTGGTGGCGCTGTTGGGGCCGTCCGGTTGTGGAAAAACCACGCTGTTGCGTATTATCGCTGGGCTTGAACAGGCCGACAGTGGTCGCATTCTGCTAAATGGCGCAGATGCATCAGAATTACATGTACGTGAGCGTAATGTCGGTTTCGTATTTCAGCATTATGCACTGTTCCGCCATATGACCATTTTTGAAAACGTGGCATTCGGGTTGCGGGTTAAACCACGCAAAGTACGGCCGAATGAAAACGTCATTCAACAGAAAGTGAAACAGTTGTTGGAACTGGTGCAACTGGGGCATGTTGCTGATCGTTATCCGACCCAGCTTTCTGGTGGTCAGCGGCAACGAGTGGCGTTAGCACGCGCATTGGCGGTTGAGCCGCAAGTGCTGTTGCTGGACGAACCCTTTGGTGCGTTAGATGCGCAAGTACGTAAAGAATTGCGTCGCTGGTTGCGCCGTCTGCACGATGAATTGCACGTGACCAGCTTGTTTGTCACTCACGATCAGGAAGAAGCCTTGGAAGTCGCCGATCGGGTGGTGCTGATGAATGCCGGCAAAATCGAGCAATTTGGTACCCCACAGGAAGTGTACGAAAAACCAGCGACTGAATTTGTGCATCGTTTCTTAGGTACGGTGAATCTGTTCCACGGCCATCTACAAAGTGGTCAATTGGAAGTTTCCGGCGCTACACTGACAGAACAGGTTTCTGGCCTGCAAACCACGGACACCCAAGCGATCGCGTATGTACGTCCGCATGAGCTGGAGTTGTTACCAGCCAATATTCCACATGGGATTCCAGCGACAGTGGTGCGCATATTGCCGTTTGGCGGGGCGTATCGAGTCGAAGTTTCGGCAAATAATGGTGTCGCGCGCACCTTGATTGAAGTCGATGTGCCACGAGAGCAGGTGGCTGTGTTAGAGTTACGTCCAGGATTATCGGTACGGCTGGTGGCGCGACAAACGCAGCTTTATCAGTCTGAAACTAAGGAACGTGTGGCTTGAATTTTCAACAGCTCAAGATTATCCGCGAAGCAGCCCGCTGCCACTTCAACCTAACTGAAGTAGCGAATACGCTGTATACCTCGCAATCGGGTGTCAGTCGGCATATCAAAGAGCTGGAAGATGAGCTGGGGGTGGAGTTGTTTATCCGCCGTGGTAAACGCCTATTAGGGATGACCGAACCGGGCAAAGCGCTGCTCACCATGGCCGAGCGTATTCTGACTGAAGCGAATAATATTCGCCGTCTGGCCGACAATTTTGCCAACAGTGATCGTGGTCGTTTGCATGTTTCTACGACACATACGCAAGCTCGATATGCATTACCGGGCATCATCAAAGAGTTCCGGACACAATATCCGCAAGTACAGCTGGTGTTGCATCAGGGCAGCCCCAGCGAAATTGTTTCCATGTTACTGAATGGTGAAACCGATATCGGACTTACCAGTGAGTTGATGGCTGATTATGAAGAGATCGCGGCATTTCCATACTACAGCTGGCATCACGCCATCTTAGTGCCACGCGGTCATCCATTAACAGAGCTGCCGACTATTACGCTAGAAGATCTTAGCGCCTGGCCTTTGGTCACCTATCAATCGGGATTAACGGGGCGAACTAAAATTGATGCCGCGTTTGCGATGGCCGATATTGAGCCGGATATCGTCTTGAGTGCACAAGATTCTGATGTGATCAAAACCTATGTGGAGTTAGGTTTAGGCGTCGGTATTCTGGCTGATATGGCGATTGATTCTGTTAAAGACAGTAATTTGGTGCGTATCAACGCTGAGCATCTGTTTCCTGCCAATACTGCTTGGTTTGGGCTGAAAAAGGGTAAGTTCCAGCCGAATTTTGCCTGGCGTTTTCTGCAGATCTGTAACCCAGCATTGGCAATCAGCGATATTCAGGCGCAAGTCTTTGCAACCGGTGAAGTTCAAACACCATTGCACTACGAGATCTAAGCAACAGATAAATTGAGCGAGATGGAAGGGTTGAGATTAGTTCAACCCTTTACGGATCAGATAGCGATAGGGCGGTTGTTCGGTTTCACTGGCTAACAGGGTGTGATCCATGAAGCGGCAGAAACTGGGAATATCGCGCACCGTCGCTGGGTCATCCGCAATCACCAGCAATGTCTCGCCGTCTTGCATCAACCGCACGGTTTTACGCACCATCATCACCGGCTCTGGGCAACGTAAGCCGCTGGCATCCAGCGTCTGGTTGATGTCATCTGCCGAAAAAGTCATGTTTGCTCCTGTGAATCAACAATCCACATAAAGCATATCATTAACGTTGCGCGGAGAGTACCGCACGTGCCAGCTGGCGGGCAGCCTGTTTGGCATCGCCATCCGGATTATTGAAATAACCTGCCAATACATCACCGATGGCCTGTCGAACATAGCTGGAATTTGCCATGCCTTCTGCCATGCTGGGCACCAATTCCTGTTGTTTAATGGCTTGTTGTAACTGTTGAGCTGAATGTTGAGCACATTGGTCAAAATCAGTCAGCGTCTGGTTATTTAACACTGGGATTGATCCTTTCACCCGATTAAATGCATGTTGAAAATCGGAGGTCATGATCATATTCACCAGTTGCAGCTGTGCTTGTTGTTTCTGCTGGCTTTGTACATCAAACATTGCAATCGAATCGAGGTTATAACTGAACTTGCCATCCGTACCAGGTGCCGGTAAACAGAGAATATCTTTGCCTGGTATTACATTTGCCGCAGTTAATTCACCTTTTACCCAATCGCCCATTAACTGCATGGCCGCTGAGCCTTCGATCAACATATGCGTGGCCTGATTCCAGTTCGTGCCACCGTAGTCATCTGCAATATATTCCCGTAGCTGGTGGAACAGCTCCAGTAAATGCTGCATGGTGTCGCTTTGCAGCGCAGTTTGATCCAACTGAATAAACGCCCGGCGGTAAAAATCACTGCCGCCTTCACCTAACACAATTGCCTCAAACAAAATCGCCAGTTGCCATTGGTCATCGCCAATCGCCAAGGGCGTGATCCCGGCTTGTTTTAGTTTTTTGGAAACAACTAATAACTCAGACCAGGTTGCTGGGGGGACGAGTTGCAGGCGTTGAAAGACTTTCGGATTGACCCATAACCAATTGACCCGATGAATGCCAATCGGTACCGCGACATAATGACCTTTTGACTGCACGCTGTGTTGCACAAATTCGGGCAACACCTGTTCCCAGCTATTTTGCTGCGCAACGTTATCGAGATTACGTAAGAAGCCCAATGCCGCCCATTCCTGCAACTCACTCCCTTTCAGGTGTGCTGCTTCGGGTGGTGTACCAGAGAGGGCGCGGCTTTTTAATACCGTCATGGCCGATTTGCCACCACCGCCGGAGATGGCGGAATCCTGCCACTCATTGCCCAATGCCTGCCAGTAACTGCGTAACACACCTGCGGCTTTAGCTTCGCCACCGGCGGTCCACCAATGCAATACTTCAACCGATGAGGCCATTGCAGAGACAGACACCAGTGACAGCATCAAACTGGATACAAGGTAAGAACGGAGGGTCATTATCAATTCCTTGGCAAGGAAAGAATGGCTTGTAAGCCACCGTGTAAACGGTTTTCCAACACTAAATCGCCACCATGGGCGCGGGCAATACTGCGTGCAATCCCCAAACCAAGGCCATTACCGCTGCTATCTTGTGCCAGTCGGTAATAAGGCTCAAACACCTTTTCCAACTGTTGCTCCGGCAAGCCTGGGCCTTCATCAATGACGTAGAGGTATAGCATGTTGGTTTTGCTGTTTTTTTCCAAATCATCCATCACAATCACGCGAGCTTGATCACCATATTTAATTGCATTATCAATCAAATTGGCGATACAGCGTTTTAACGCCAGTGGTTTGCCGCGATATAAGTATTTGCAATGGCCTTCAATCGTCAGATGCGGATCCAGCAGGTTGTAGTCTTCTGCCATACCCGCCAATAGCTGATTAATGTCGATCTCTTCAATATTTTCGTGGATATGGGTGTCTTTAACCGTCTGCAGCGCACCCTTGACCATCATCTCTAGGTCATCCAGGTCTTTGCTGAATTTAGCAAACTGCGTATCGTCATCAAGCAACTCCACGCGCAGGCGCAATCGTGTAATCGGTGTTTTTAAATCGTGGGAAATCGAGCTGAACAGCTTTTCGCGATCGCTGATATAACGGCGGATCCGCTGCTGCATAATATTAATCGCCCGAGTTACCGCGACAATCTCACTGGCGCCTGCTTCTGGTAGCGGAGGTTGATCAATATCTTTCCCCAGACTGACTGCTGCCGCCGCTAAATGGCGTAACGGGCGCGTTTGCCAGCGCACCAGAGCAAAGGTAAACGGAAACAAAATAATCGTTAGCAGAATGATGAAACGAAACTGATGTGGTGAAACCACATCTTCATCCAACGTCATATAGGGAGCTGGCAGTAACGCGGCTAAATACAACCAATCGCCATTTT